>NZ_JBSREC010000058.1:0-10111 GCF_055145805.1 Methanomicrobium sp.
AGATATCAGCCAAAATATAATATTGATTTAAAAGATTCCAAAAATTATGCATATATACGACTTTCAGGCGATAAATTTCCTGCAATAAGTATTGCAAGAAAAAAAGGCAGAACAGGAGAATATTTTGGGCCGTTTGTCTCTGCCAAAGAAAGAGATTATGTTTTATCTGTTGTAAAAAAAACATTCAGACTTCGATCATGTAAAAGAATGACTAAAAAAGCATGTCTTCGGGCTCATATAGGAACATGCAGTGCACCCTGCAGGGGAAATATTTCAGAAGAAGATTACGGCTCACAGATTAAATCCGCATCATCTGTTCTTCGTGGAAACACAAAAGAGATAATTAGTTTCATGGAATCTGAAATGAAAGAGAGATCAAAGGATCTTGATTTTGAAAAAGCTATGATGCTTCGTGACCAGACCGAAGCACTCCGGCATCTGGCTGAAAGACAACACATAAACAGAAAAAAAATAACTGATGAAGATGTCATCAATTTTGTTTTAAGAGACGAAATTATCTATCTCATGGTTTTTTCTGTTTACAGGGGATGTCTTGCAGATAAACAGGAATTTGTATTTGATGCAGGAGAAGATGCTCTTGAAGAATTTTTAGTGCAGTATTACTCAGAAAACCAACCTCCCTCCGAGGTTATTCTTCCTGTAAAGATAAATCCTGCAATAACCCAGTTTCTTTCAGAACATAAAGGGAAAAAGGTAACAGTCACTATTCCTCAGAAAGGCGACAAGAAAATCCTTCTTGATCTTGTTCGCCACAATGTAGAAACGGTCTTTTTTGGCGGGGAATTAAAAGTTAAAGAACTTAAGAAACGCCTGCATCTCCCTGAAAATCCTGATATTATAGAATGTTTTGATATCTCGCATCTTTCAGGCACATCTATGGTTGGTTCAATGGTAAGTTTCAGGTATGGAAAACCTGATAAACGTAATTACAGAAGATTTAAAATAAAAACTGTTGACAAAATCGATGATTTTGCTTCAATTGCGGAAGTAGTAAAGAGACGTTATTTAAGAATTAAAACTGAAAACGGGGATTATCCGGATCTTGTAATAATCGACGGAGGAAAAGGACAACTCTCGGCGGCAAATAATGCACTTGATGAAATCGGTGTTAAAATTCCGGTCATTTCCATTGCAAAAAGAGAAGAGGAAATATTTGTACCGGGCTTTTCGTATCCGCTGCCCATAAAAAAGAATGATAAAGCATCTTTATTCATTCAGGAAATAAGAGATGAGGCGCATCGCTTTGCAATAAACTATAACCGCCTTTTAAGGACAAAAGAGATCAAAGGGAACTAAAAATGCGAAAGGATGTAAAATTTAAGCTGACAAGCGATTTTAATCCAAAAGGCTCACAGCCGGATGCAATATCAAAACTTGTTGAAGGAATAAATGAGGGAATTAAATGTCAGACCCTTCTTGGCGTTACCGGTTCCGGAAAGACTTTCACAGTGGCAAATGTTCTGGAAAATATTCAAAAACCAACGCTTGTTCTTGCACACAATAAAACTCTCGCAGCCCAGCTTTACAATGAATTAAAAGATTTTTTCCCAGATAACAGGGTTGAATATTTCGTATCATACTATGATTACTATCAGCCGGAATCATACATTCCACAAAAAGATCAATATATTGAAAAAGATGCCCAGATTAATCCAAAAATAGAACAGATGCGCCTGTCTGCAACAGCGTCACTACTATCCAGAAAAGATGTAATTGTCGTTGCCTCTGTCTCTGCGATATATGGACTTGGAAATCCTGAAAACTTTGAAAATCTGGGTTTTGAAATTAACATAGGTGACAAAATAAAACGAACCGGTATCTTAAGGCATCTGGTTGAAATCCTCTTTGAGAGAAATGACACTGAACTTATGCCGGGAAGATTCAGGGTAAAAGGAGATACAATCGACCTGATTCCCGGTTATTTTAACAATATTATCAGGATTGAGATGTTCGGTGATGAAATCGAAAGAATATCAGAGATTAATAAAATAACAGGAAAAAAAATTGAATCTCTGGACTACTTTTTTATATATCCTGCAAGGCATTATGTAATTCCTGAAGAAGTAAAATCCGGTGCAGTAGCGGAAATAAAAAACGAACTTAACGAAAGATTGAAAGAACTCGGACCATTTGAGGCTCACAGACTCCGGCAGAGAACTCTTTATGATCTTGAAATGATAGAAGAGACAGGTTTTTGCAAAGGAATTGAGAATTATTCCCGCTTTTTTGATCACAGAAAAAAAGGAGAAAAACCATTCTGTCTGCTGGATTATTTTCCTGATGATTTCCTTATGGTAATTGATGAAAGTCACCAGACTCTTCCACAGGTCAGAGGTATGTACAATGGTGACAGATCACGGAAAGAATCTCTTGTAAATTATGGATTCAGACTCCCTTCAGCTTTTGACAACCGTCCCTTAATTTTTTCTGAATTTGAAAGATATATGCACAATGTAATCTTTGTATCTGCAACGCCAGGTGTTTATGAATCCGAACACTCAGAAAAAGTTGTTGAACAGATAATAAGGCCAACAGGTCTTATTGACCCTGAAGTGTACGTAAGGCCTGTAAAAGGCCAGATGGATGACGCCTTAAAAGAGATCGGAAAAACAATTCAAAAAGGAAACAGGATTCTGATAACGACCCTCACCAAAAGGCTGGCTGAGGAACTCACTGAATTCCTCTCGGAAAAAGGAATTAAGACAAGATATCTTCATTCAGACATCAACACTATAGAAAGAACAGAGATTATAAGACAGCTTCGCCTGGGCAGATTTGATGTTCTTGTCGGCATAAATCTTTTAAGAGAAGGTCTGGACATTCCTGAAATTGGTTTTATCGGCATTCTGGATGCAGACAAGGAAGGATTTTTACGTGATGCCAAAAGCCTGATACAGATAATCGGTCGTGCTGCGAGAAATTCAGATTCATATGTAGTTCTCTATGGAGACAGGATGACAGAATCCATGAAAGTTGCAATCGGGGAGACAAAAAGGCGCCGTCAGATGCAGATTGAATATAACAATAAACATGGAATCTCTCCAAAAACCATTATAAAACCAATACGTGAAAAAGAAGTTGAACTCACAGATACGAAGCATATTCCAAAAAGTGAAATTCCTAATCTTCTTATCGGACTTGAATCCGAAATGCAGATGGCAGCAGACTCCCTTGATTTTGAAAGGGCAATCATGCTAAGGGACAGGATTAAAAAAATAAGAACCGAAAACAATCTGTGATTATTTTAGAGCTAAAAGGCCTCTTTTAAATTCATCAATATATTCCTGCATCGAAAGACTCCCCTCCGGGAAAGGGCAGTCAATATCATACATCTTTTCAATCATAGGATCTGTTGGAAGAAGAATCATATCTGTACCGGTTTTTTCACAGGCCTCAACAAGTGCCTTTCTGAAAGGGCCAATACAGTAAGCAATTCTTTTTGAATAGGTATTTTTTGTCTTTTCCAAAAAGCCTTTTAATCTGTAAACTTCTATCTTATGAAAATCTCCTCTTTCCCGTTCGTTTTTACATTTACCAAGCATATAATGATAATTTGAATATGGGTACATTAACTCAAGTTCACAGGGAACAGTCCCGCATGTACCAAATACCAAAACATGATACCTGTCATCTGTAAGATTGCCTTTTATTATTTTATGGAAGAGTTTGTGGCTTGGACTCTGACTATATGGTTTTCTAAGTGCACAGGGTATGAATATCGCAATCTCTTTTTTTTCAATTTCATATTCATCAATTATAAACCTGTAAGCATCTTCAAATTCCGTTCTGTAGAAAGGGGGATCATATATCTCTATCCTCTCGCCTTTGCGATCCACAACAAATTCTTTGCTTTTTTGTGGATTATCTCTTTTATTTTGCATATTTGTATTTCCTAATCATTCCGGGAGATAATATCAACAAGCTCGATCTCATATTTAAGATCTTTTCCTGCCATCGGATGATTGGCATCCACCTTTATAGATTTTTTTGTAATTTCCAGTACCTTTACAAATGAACTATGACCTGTAGGAAGCGTGATCGTTACAAAATCACCAGGAACAGGATCATATTTAAGATTGAGAATCGATTTTCTCATCTTGAATACAAGTCGCTTTTTGTGTTCACCATATGCATCTTCGGCCAGAAGATAGACATCTTTTTGCTCACCCGGATTCATGCCCAAAAGGGCTTCCTCAAACACCGGATTGATCTTTCCTTCACCAAGATTTATCTCTGAAGGTTCACTATCTTTTGATGTTTCAAATACAGTGTTGTCATCAGTTTTGCTTGTAAAATGTACCAAAAGAAGATCTCCGGTTTTTGCACCGCCCATAAGAATAACCTCCGCCATATTAATTGTCTCAGATAGCATAAAACAAATACGTGTATAAATTATTATCTGAATCAAAAAATGCAATAAAAAAAAGAAAAAATCTTTATTGAATTAAATTATTCGGATTTTGATATATCATTCATTTTTCGGGTATAAGAACGCATAATATCAGTTGATGTGACAAATCCAAGAAGTATTTCAGGATCATCCCTGTCAACAACAGGAAGATGGTGTATATTTTTTTCCATCATAATTGTTAGTGCTGTTTCAAGATTGGAATCAGAAAATATTGTATATACAGGCGTTTTCATCACATCTTTTATTGTAGTTAATTCCTTATTCTCAGGCATAATATCCCTGTGCGTAACAATGCCTGCAAGTTTTCCGTTTTCAACAACAGGAAATCCTGTATGCTGTGTATTATTCATTATGCTTATCATATCTGTCCATGAATCATCAGGTGAAAAACAGATAAGATCGCCCCTTTTTTTCATAGCACTCTCCGCAGTTATATCCTCCAGAATCTCAATCTGATATTCACCTCTGTGTGCAGGCGACTGTGCCTTTGTTCTATATTGTTCCTTAAAGATTGTCTTCTCTCCTGTAAGAACATTTGAAACAGCAACTGCACCCATTGCAGGTACTAAAAGTGAAAAGTCACTTGTCATTTCAACAACCATTATCATAACTGCAATCGGTGCATTTGCAATACTGCCAAAAAGAGCTATCATACCCACAATTACAAATGCAGGAACAGATGCCAGCGGCACAATCTGAGGTATCAGAAAATGCAAAGACATGCCAAACGCTCCGCCGGCAGCGCCGCCTATTGCAAGTCCCGGAGCAAAAACACCACCACTACCTCCTGAACCGATAGTAAATGAGGTTGTAAAAATTTTTGTGAAAGGCAGAAGAATCAAAACACTTAAGGGAAGCATATTATAAATTGCAAGCTGTATAAAACCGTATCCGGTACCAAGACTTGCAAGCGCCGTAATCATAGTATCTGGCGAGATATGAGCTAAAATTATTACAAATATGCCAATAAAAAATGCTCCTGTCACGGGCTTTAGATATTTTGGAATTTTGTGTTTCTCAAAAAAGGAATTGAATTTATTTTTTGTGCCATAGAAAAACTGAATATACAAAAGCCCCATTAACGCACATATTAATCCCAGAATTAGAAACAGAGGTATTTGAGATATTTCCCAATGGATATTCGCGGTTCCGAATACAGGATCATAACCTTCAAAAAAACCAAATATTGAATATCCAATTATTGATGCCAGAAATGCTGGCATTATAGCTTCAGACTCGAAGTCACGGGTATAAAGGATCTCTGCAGCAAGTATTGCACCACCCAGTGGCGCCTTAAATATTGTCCCAATTCCTGCACCAATTCCTGTAGCAAGTGCAATTCTTCTTTCACGTGGAGAAAGTTTTAGGGCATCTGCTGCTATTGAACCAAAACCTGCTGAAATCTGTGCAGTCGGACCTTCTCTGCCTGCACTTCCTCCGGTCGATATGGTAAGTATGGAAGCCAGTGCCTTAACAACAGGAACTCTCCAGCGTATTTTGGCATCACCGTGAAATGCCTTTATAGCAGCATCAGTTCCGTGTCCTTCGGCTTCAGGTGCAAATTTATAGACCAGAAGTCCTGAAAGAAAAGCTCCACCACAAATTACCGGAAGAATAAGCCATATAAAAACAGGAGGAGTCCATCCGGATATACCTTCTATAGACAGACCTTCGACAGGCATATGATACCCGATTAAATTTTCCATCACGAAATGTGTTCCAAATTTAAGGCCCCAAAAGAAAAGAAGTGCACCGATTCCTGAAATTATGCCAACTACAATTCCTATAAGCATTATCTTCCTAAAAGAAGAGGAATTTTCCATCATTGGCATCAGCTGGACAATAGTTTTGTTCTCTACATTAATTAGATATATTATTTGTCTAAAGAAAAAAGGTGACTTCAAAAAATAAATATTGCTTATCAAAGTTTTTAGCTTTAATCAAATCACACGCTTTTTAATTGTTTATCTTTATATTTTTTTTATATCCCGATAAATTTCAGGGTCTAATCCAAAAAAGCAATAGTTAATGGCAGTCATCGAAATTGTATATCCATCAATCCTTTTTGGAAAGTGTTATAAGATATTTGATAAGTATTTTAATTGACGAAATTGTGTTAACAGAATAATCTGGTTAAAAAAAGTATAGAGGTCAACAATATCTTGAACATGTATTTTGTATTCAATACTCAAAACATCTCATGAGGTTATTAGAAAAATGGTTTTTCATTCACCTGCAACAGTAATTTCAAAAACAGGAGATGCAGGACAATATAAAGTCTCTCTGCCAGTCTGGAATATGCTTCTCCGCGGGTTTATGGCCGGGGCATATATAGCAATGGGCGCTGCACTTGCAACAATCTGCTTTACAGGAGTTGCAGAGCATCTGGGTGATGGTCTCGCCAAATTTGTTCTTGGAGCAGTATTTCCTGTCGGACTTGTGATAATAGTTCTTACTGGAGCGGAACTATTCACTGGTGACGCAATGTTTGCCCCAATGGCAGCATTCATTCACAAAACAAGCTGGAAGTCAGTTCTAAATCTATGGCTATGGGTATATATAGGAAATCTAATAGGATCTGTTGTTTTTGCCTATATGATGGCATACGGACCTTTGACTTCCTGGTCTGCTGACGGGACAGGTACTGCGACAATATTTGGAATTTCTGCAGTAGGTATTGCGTTAGGAAAAGTAAGTTATGTTGGAATAGCTGCAACCTGGTCATTATTTCTTAAGGCCTTATGTTGTAACTGGCTTGTGAATCTTGCAATACTGCTTGGAATCTGTGCAGATGACGCTATAGGAAAAATAGTTGGAATCTGGTTACCAATTATGGCTTTTGTAGCACTGGGATTTGAGCACTGTGTTGCAAATATGTATTTCATCCCGGCAGGTCTTTTTACAATGCCATATCTTACAGGTGATCAGGCAGCCTCATTCGGAGTCGACAATCTGGCAAATCTCAACTGGGTCTCAATGTGGACTAATGATCTGATTGTTGTTACAATAGGAAACATTGTCGGAGGTCTTCTGTTCGTCGGAGTCCTTTACTGGATAGCCTTTAAAAAAGAAATTGAGGCCATTTAAATTAAAATTAAACTCATTTTTTATTTGATTTTACCATCCGGAGTTTTTAATTTGAGAATAAATGGAAAAAATGGAAAAAATATTCAAATATCCATCTTTACATTACTGACATGGATTTTTCTTGTAATTCTTTTTCTTGTATACATCTATTCAGACCAGGATTTTAGCCAGGTTTTATGGGCTGTACCCGTTCTGATAATGCTTTTACTTATCCCCCTTGGCTTAAATTACATGAACCAGACCGAATATCTAAAACTTGTGCCCCTATATGAAAAAGAAGCGGGTTTTACCAGCATTGGTGCTATTAATCCAAAGTTGACAGGCCAGATTATAAGAATAGAGGGAACAGTAACCAAAATCAAATCCCGTTTTTTTAACAGGCCGGGATATATGATAAGAGACAAAACCGGTTCAATATCAGTCAAAATGTTTACAAATCCTTTGGAGAAGATTAAAAAAGATGACGAAGTTGTTGTTTTTGGACAGGTTATTAAGAAATATATTGCGACAGGTCAGCCAACTATAAATGCCGTATCAATAAGAAAAAAGACTGAATGATATCTCTTATCTTCAGAAAACACCAATAAAACCTATTGCAAACATTTATTGCATTATTAATATGATCTTTTATCAAAGGAGACCTAAATTATGGCAAAAATCAATATTGGATTTATAATCAGCCTTGCATTAATTTTTATCCTGATTACTGCATCAGGCTGTACCCAAAAAGAAGATTGTTATGCAAATAACGGCGACACAGTATCGGTATACTACAAAGGAACACTCGATGACGGCACCATATTTGATGAAAAATTAAAAGGAACTGATACTCCTCTGACATTTATTCTTGGAAACAATAAAATGATAACCGGATTTGAGAACGCAATTTTAACCATGAATGAGGGTGAAACAAAAACAATTTACCTTAACCCTGATGAGGCATATGGAAAATACAATGAGGAATATGTATTTCCAGTCAATCGCAGTATTTTTCCTGAAGGTTATACAATTATTCCGGGGAATACTGAATATCTAAGCGGAATGGATGGAAATGTAATACAGGTAATTATACTGAATGTAACAGATTCCGAAGTTATTATAGATGCAAACCACCATCTTGCAGGAAAAAATCTGACATTTGAAATTACACTTGAAAGAATAGAAAGAACTCAATAATTTTTTTAATAAACCGGAAATTCAACTTATTTTTTATTATTAATTTAGTAAAGCAGCATCTGTTTCTTTTATAATTTATATTAAGAAAAAAAACGATTTCTCCTCTATCTAATAACTATCAAAATATATTTTGAAAGCATTTTTGATAAAGCATAAAAAAATTAAAAAATGGGTGTTGCAAAAAAAGTTTTTTATTCTGTGAAGATGTTAAAGATCTGATCGTCACCTGTGTCATTTAAACGCTTACGTTCTGTTGGTTCCTCAACAAGTGAGAGAAGCGGAAGGTCAAGATTGACACCAGGTTCATATCCAAACATGTCCTGCATTTCAAGCTGGAGTGCATGCATATAGAGTGCATTTGGAATATCCATTGCACAGAGTTCCTGACACTGACCACAGTTTACACATGAATCTGCAATGTGTGAATAACGGATCAGGTGGAACATGAACGGAGGTGTTACAACTCCCGGTTCTACAAGGTATGGTTTCTTTGTTGAGCATTCAACACAGTAACAGATTGGACAGTTTTCAATACACTGATAGCATTTGATACAGCGTGATGTCTGATCCATAATGAAGTTTAAGCGTTCTTTGCCCTCTCCAAGCTTTTCGAACTGTTCATTGCGGCACCTGTCACCGAGCTTGAACATTGCACCCTCAATCTTGCCACGGATACCTAATGCAGGTCCTACAGGTTCTCCTGTCTCAATTGTCTTTCCGGTTGCCTTTGTGACTAAGTCTGCACCCTTATCTGAACATACTTCAACAAATGTTGCTTTTCCTGACTTGTCACCAATAACTCCCCAGTTACCACATGCAAGATCACACTGACGGGGGACTTTTGTTTTACAGCGCTGACAGTTAAGGCGGCGTCCATATCCTTCCTCTTCAAGATCGTCGATCTTTATACCCTTGTGCTCACCGTCTTTTGTGACAACAATAAACTGACCTTTGTCAATCTCTTCTTTTACAATATCATCAGGATTAAGACCAAACTTCTCCTGAATCATAATGCGGGCATCAATAGGACTTACTGAACCACCGCAGTTAAGACCGATTGAGATGATATTGTCAAGGTTTATCTGCTGTCTCTTTGCAAGTTCATACATTGCCTTTGCGTCACAGCCTTTCATTGTGACTGCAATCTTCATATCTTTTGCACCATTAAAGTACTTTTTAATGAGCTTTGGCATCAGAAGCGTACCGCAGTGGAGTGAACCTGCACATTCTGCAATCTGCTCAGGATCTGTTATAAGAACAGGCTGGGCATCATAAAGGTCAACACCTTTTTTGACTGCCAAAACCGCATCTACTGTACCGCTTTCAAGTGCATACTTGAGAAGTGATGTAACTGCTCCACCACATTCTCCTCTTGCGAGTGCCCCTTCATCTTTTGCCCATGCCCAGAGCATATCT
>NZ_JBSREC010000059.1:0-13649 GCF_055145805.1 Methanomicrobium sp.
AATTCTCTGAAAATCATCGTCTCCCCAGACATCACCTGCAATTGCACCTGCATTAAGTCCTTTCTCTTTAAGAACAGGTACAATATTTTCAATTAAAGCAGTTTTTCCGGAACCTATTGCTCCCAAAAGATCAAATGCCCGAATCCCGTTGTCCTTTAGCAGGTGGTAATTTTTGTGTGCCAGTTTGTTGTTGGCATCATAAACATCCTTCTCTATGCTGACATCAATATGGTGCATAATTATAGTATGATCAGTATCTGTTATTAGGTTTACAGGACCATATTATTCAATATGGAAAAAGAGAAGGTTCTTTACCCCTGTTATTTCAATGAAACCCTGACAAGGGCAGAGGGAAGGCGCGTTAAAAAGAGCGATGCCGTAAAAAATCCTCCAACCAGAAACATTCTCGCTGCCGCAAAAAAACTGGGACTGAAAGCAACGGCAGAAAATAAAAACCACCCGGGACACTGGATTTCAAATGAAGGACGCATACTTGTTGAGTGGGATAAATCAAAAGAGACTCTCATCAAAAATATCGCTGAAAAATTAAAACAGGACACCAAAAATAAGAGATAGAGGTTTTTTAAATGTACGATCTTCATACCCACACAACAATGTCGGACGGAGAACTTCTCCCGACAGAACTTGTGCGCCGTGCGGCAGTTCTTGGATACGATACACTGGCAATAACCGACCATGCGGATGCCTCAAACATACACGAACTGATAAAGGCAGTAAATGCAATAAAAAAATCAGCAGATCTTTTTGGAGTCAGACTTTTCTCAGGTGTTGAAATAACACATGTCCCCCCGGAAGAAATAGATGAACTAGCAAAAATGGCAAAAAAATCAGGTGCGGATATTGTTGTTGTGCACGGCGAGACAATTATGGAACCTGTGGCTCCGGGCACAAACATGGCGGCCTGCACTTCGGATTATGTTGACATCCTGGCGCATCCCGGCCTCATCACAGAAGATGTGACAACCGTTGCAAAAAGAAACAGTGTTGCACTTGAAATCACATCCAGAGGCGGACATAACAGAACCAACGGCCATATTCTTAAGGCAGCATTGAAATCAGGATGTACCATTATAGTTAATTCCGACACTCACGGACCTTCCGATCTGCTTACCAAAAACGCGCGAAAACTGGTGGCAAAGGGCGCGGGGATGACAGCAGAGGAGGCAGATACTATTTTATCAGATAAAACACTGAAGACCATTATTGACATCTAACAAATATATAACGATTACCAATATTTTTATATACTCTTTTGACTTATATATATAGATTGCGAACTATCGTATAACTCTTGATTTTTCAGGAAGGTAATCTTTTGAAACTTACCGGTCAGATCCGTTCAGTTGTTGGAAAGCATTTAGTCGTGGTATATTGTGATGCAGCACAACTTCCCCCACTATATGCAGACATTGTTGACAGACAGCAGAGACCTGTCGGGAAACTTGTTGAAATCTTTGGTAATATAAAGTATCCGTGCGCGGCAGTATACTGCAGAGATACAAAAAACCGCACAACCGGTGAGATGCTATATACAAAATAATCAGGTGAACAAAAATGCAGGAAATAGAGAAACTAAAACAGCTTCAGACTCAGAGAGAAGCCCTAAAGAATCGTTCTTCAGAACAGATGGAAAAACTTCAGAAAAAACCTGAAGAGAAGAGCAAAACCATATGCCCGGAGTGCGGCAGCCGCCAGCTCATTCACGATTACGAACGTGCCGAACTCACCTGCCAGAACTGTGGTCTTGTTCTTGAGGAAGAGTTCATCGACAGAGGACCTGAATGGCGTGCCTTCGATCACGACCAGAGAATGAAGCGTTCACGTGTAGGTGCTCCGATGACCTTTACAATTCATGACAAAGGTCTCTCGACAATGATCGACTGGAGAAACAGAGATTCATACGGACGTGCAATCTCCTCCAAAAACCGTGCACAGCTTTACCGTCTGCGTAAATGGCAGAGAAGGATTCGTGTATCAAACGCAACCGAGAGAAACCTAGCATTCGCTCTCTCAGAACTTGACAGGATGGCATCCGCTCTTGGTCTTCCAAGAAACGTTCGTGAAACAGCAGCTGTTGTCTACCGTGATGCCGTTGATAAAAACCTCATCAGGGGAAGAAGTATTGAGGGAGTCGCTGCAGCAGCACTTTATGCAGCATGCCGTCAGTGCAATGTCCCAAGAACACTTGACGAGATTGCAGAGGTATCCCGTGTATCAAGAAAAGAGATTGGAAGAACATACAGGTTTATCTCAAGAGAGCTCGGGCTTAAACTCCTCCCTACATCACCAATTGACTATGTCCCGCGTTTCTGCTCAGGATTAAAACTCAAAGGTGAAGTTCAGTCAAGGGCTGTTGAAATCCTCAGACAGGCAGGAGAAAGAGAGCTCACAAGCGGCAGAGGGCCTACAGGCGTTGCGGCAGCAGCCATATACATCTCCTCAATTCTCGGCGGAGAACGCCGTACACAGCGCGAGGTTGCAGAAGTTGCCGGTGTAACTGAGGTTACAATCAGGAACAGATACAAAGAGCTTGCAGAAAAACTCGATATAGAGATTATTCTCTAAATTATCAAAAAACATTTTTCATATTTTTTTTAATTATTTACATATATTACAGGGCTTGTAGATCAGGGGTAGATCGCTACGTTCGCAACGTAGAGGCCGCGGGTTCAAATCCCGCCAGGTCCATTTTTAAAAATAGGTTTATCTCTTCACTAAATATCTATATTTGTAAAAAATATTGTTTGACAGTTTCATGCATTTGAAAAAATCTTCATGATACTGGAAATTTTGGAAATATGATACTTTTCGGCTGAGGCTGCCCGAAGGGTAGCGTCCAAGCCGGTATCATGATGCGCAAGCCCCGAGGACAGATTGAAGCATGCTAATATTTTAATATAACAAAATTGAATTAAAAAAATAGATCAGATCCAGAAAAGATCATCATCCTTATCTGATGAAAAACTGCTTTTACCTGTTTTTTTATTCTTTTTATCAACATTGCGCTGCCCGGATGCAATTGCTTCCTTCTCTCTTCGGGAAGTTACAGGATTCTTTCCGACTTTAATATTGCCGGACAAAGACTCAACGGGTTTTGCAGGACCGGACCCCACCCTGACACCCCCCGATAAAAGCTCCTTTGGTTTTACCCCTGTGTTTGATTTTATTCCACCGGACAACAACTCTCTGGGCTTTGCTGAACTTCCCGCAACTTTCACTCCACCCGACAAAAGCTCCTTTGGCTTCGTACCGGTGTCTGACTTTATTCCTCCCGATAAAAGTTCAACAGGTTTTCTGGCAGAATTTCCCATTGAAACCTTAGCCCCCATGGAATTATCCCTGGGCCGGATATTAGGACGCATCGATAACTTTCCGCCAGAGACAGCACCATCATTTGCCTTTATATTTGACTTAATTGAGACCCTGCTGCCTGAAAATGCATTATCATTTGGTCTCATAACAGAACCTCCGGATATCCTGCCCCCGGAGAATGCATTATCATTTGGCCTCATAACAGAGCCGCCGGATATAGTGCCGCCCGAAAATGCTCTGTCACTTGCCCTCTGAACCGGACTGCCAATACTGATCTTTTCACCAACGCGGGAATTATCACTTCTCTCTTTTGGAATCCCCGGCCCTTTAATCTCTTTGACTCCGAACATGGAGTCTTTTGGTGCTTTTCCAAGATCAACGGAAGTCATCCGGGTCATGTCAGCCAGATTCTTTGAGGATCTGCCGGGGAGGTTTATTCCGTTATTATCCACAACCTTCTCTTTTTTCCCGGCAATTACTATCTTATCGTCAGTGATGTTCTCCTTTTTCTTAACAGGCAACAATTCTGATTCTTCACTCTTATATTCCTCATACTCCTGCCTTTTTACAAATTCGGGAGATGTCAGAGGAATATTATTTTCATTTGTTTCTTCATCATCAGGAATATAGGAATATGCAGCATCAGAAAATTTTGCACTTTTTACAAAGCCGTATTCCGACATTGAAACATCCTGTTCTTCATAATCCCCTGAGTCATCATCGTCCAGGAGTTCAACAAAAGAGAGAGATTTTCCTCCGTAACTCTCCTTTTCAGTAGAATCATCCTCAAAACCCAGTAACGAAAAGGCAGGGTTTTCACTCTGATCCGCATAATTTTCCTCTTCAAGGAAATCGACAATATTAAGATTTCCTGCAGATTCAGCAGGTTTATTTTGATGATAATTATGTTCCTGATTATAACTGCTGCCGGAGTGCACATCCTGTCTGTTATGTACAAAGCTGTTATCTTCTATTATGGGAGGGACATTCGAATTGTCAAAAGATCTTTTTGGAGGTGTTTTAGAATACCCGCCTATAAGTCCCCATGCCTCATCCTCTATCGCCTGTTCATCATAAACAGGTGCAGGGGCTTTTGGTTCGGCGTAACCAGAATAATTAGTGTTTTGCTGAGATATTTCCCTGTGATTATCCACTGCAATCTCATAAGGTGAAGATAAACCGGAGACCGACGGATCCTCCGCATTTCTGTTGGTCAAACCAATTCTTCCGGACAGCAAAAGTGCCTCTTCCTCCTCAAGAATCCGCGACTGCTCCTCATTATTTTCCCTTTCTTTTTCCTCCAAAAGATATTCCTCCCTTAAACTTCTGATCTCCTCAAGACGCGGAATATTGTGAATTCCGGAGAGCATGATAATAATTCCGACATATCGCGTATTTCTTACTGGATAATCCCCTGAACGCATCTCAAGACCTGAAATGCTGGAATCTATCCATTTTCTTACGGTCTGAAAACCTTTCATCGAAAGTTCTTTGGAAGGTCCTGCAATCAGAACAAGTGCCTTATCTGCACTTGTAAGATCACAGGGGATGGAAATATCCTCATAAACCGCCTGTTTTGCAAGCGCCACAATTCTTGTTGCACGTTTATGCGAACCCTCGGTAAAGTATGTATCAGAGCGCCATTTATCGAAGGATTCAAGCAGATTGACAGGAAGAGTCTCAATTGCATAACCAATTGCAGTCATGCCGTTTCCCTTAAGCGTGTTTAATATCTCACCCGCATCCAAAACAATCTCTGCAGTCTCAAAACCGGATTCATTAAACTCCCCCGCCCTTAATAAAAGACTCATCTGGCGCGATATTCTCTCATTTAGCATATTATATACATCACGCGGATTATCAGGGAGTGATCTGCCGTATGGAGAGGGTTTAACAACTGCAATTCCATGTTCATCCAGAGTGGTCTCAAAAGAGGCCTTAATCTTTCTGTACCAGGTCTCATTGTCAAAGAGAATGACCGCATCAGCAGATGCTTCAATAATATCAAGATCATCTGCAGCTTTTTTGGCAATTGCCCGCCCTTCCCGAAGATATGGGAGAGTGCATACCGCAAATACCGGTTCAAAATAGGCTTTCCTGATCTCCTCAATAAGTTCAGGGACGATGTCACTCATATTGCCGCCAAGACCTACAAAAACCATTATCGCATCCAGATCGACATTGTCCATCCTTTTTACCTTTGACATAATCTCGCTTACATCAACAGTGGAATTTACGTCAAAATTGAAATCTGGATCGAGCGCGGGGAAAAATATCTTTGAATTTTCAGGAAGATTGCGAAGCCGGGAGAGTAAATTTCCATCTACATCCACTACAACTGAAGAGATGCAGCTAACGCTGCTGCGCCTGTCCTGATAGTAAATCTGATCTACTATCCGGGAACCTGCTCCACCAACACCAATAGCAAGTATCCTCATTTTTTATAAACCCGGGTACTTTTCCTGTTCAAGCAATATTACTCAGATTTCCCCTATTTTATTGTAATATTGAAGTACAAATCCTGCAATTTCCATATACTTTCCGGTAACTGTAAAGGCTAAAATACATAATTTGCATCAGGTACAATTTTACTGTGTTATAATTTGTTCGTATATACTAATAATTCTCTTCATCAAAACAGGCTTAAAAGCAGATATATAAAAATCTAAAACAGGGTATATTCGGCAGGATTTCAAACTAACAGGCATTACAAAGTTTTTTCTTGAAAAGAACAGCAAAAAACAGGAATATTATTAAACTACAGAATCTAAGTGAGTTTTCTGTATAAAAGCAAACTAAATGATAATGTATTTAAATCTCCCCGCAATAATAGTCTAATTGAGGTAATTACCTTGAGTTATGGAATAGAATTTGTACCAGGAAACATATCTGTTAAACAGGTAGTTAATTATTGTAAACTTGCAGAGCAGAAAGATATCGACTTTGCGTGGATTACAAACCACTACAACAACCGCCACTGCTACCCAACACTTGCTGCAATTGCACAGGCAACCGACAGCATCAAGATGGGTCCAGGTATCATGAACACATTCACTGATACACCGGCAGCAATTGCATCATTCATGTGCACACTCAATGAAATCTCAGAAGGACGTGCAGTTCTCGGTATCGGACCGGGCGACCTTTCAACACTTCCAAAGCTTGCAATCGATGCAGCAAAGCCTGTTGCACGCTTAAAAGAAGGTGTTCAGCAGATCACAGCTCTTTGCGCAGGCGAAGAGCTCAAGAAGACAGGAAACATGGAATTCTTTGACTATGACGGTGCCAAACTTACAGGTGTTCAGCTTCCTCCAAAGAAGAAGCAGATCCCAACATACATCGGCGCACAGGGTCCAAAGATGCTCGCACTTGCAGGAGAAATCGGAGAGGGAGCACTTATCAACGCATCAAACTCCAAAGATTTCGACATTGCAATTCCAATCATAAAGGCAGCATGTGATGCAGTTGACGAGAAAAAATTCAAGAAATTTGATGTCGGCGCATACACTGCAATGTCAATCGACCAGAGTGAGAAGAAGGCACGCAATGCAGCAAAGATTGTTGCAGCATTTATTGCAGCAGGTTCACCACCCGCACTTCTCGAACGCCACGGCCTTGACCTCAGCAATGTAGCAAAGATCAAAGACGCACTTTCACGCTTTGACTTTGGAGCAGTCGGCGGTCTTGTCGGCGACGGCGAGATTGACGCATTTACAATTGCAGGTACACCTGAAATGGTCAAAGAGAAATGTGAAAACCTTACAGCATCAGGTGTCACACAGATTATCTTTGGTTCACCTCTCGGACCTGACATGACCAACTCTATCCGTCTTCTCGGAAAGTACGTCATTTAAGGCGTAACGGTCAGAATACCCCAATTTTTTTTTGAAACTTTATTCCGGCTTTGTCCGGCCTGTTCTTTTAAAATCAGTTGAATTTACGATTATTTTTATAGGAATAATAATATCATCTGATATCAGAATAAAAAACACAGATGAATTTTTGCAGAAAATAAGGGCGGGAATTATGTTTTCAGAAGAAATAATCAATTCACAAAATTTCAATCTTCACCTAAGATGTGAGACACTTACAGGATTTAAGTGCCGGATAAGCCCGACGAGACTTAAAAGAAACATAGACTCACTTTCAATCCCAAAATTGTCCGGAGAAATCTGTCATTTCTGCCCGGAGAAAATATTCACAGATACGCCGGTCTTTGAGAACAATAAACGAATTATATCAGGAGAGAGCATTACCTTCCCAAATCTCTATCCCTTTGCAAAAGTCCATGTTGTAACCGTTATTACAAAAGAACACACACCCCAAAAATATACTGAGAAACAGATATCGGATGCATTAAAAGGTCAGTACACAGCCCTTAAAGATACAACAGGATTTCCTTCAATAAACTGGAATAATCTGCCCTCCGCAGGTGCAAGCATGATTCACCCTCATTTGCAGGGCATATGTGATGACGAACCAACATATGCAACAGGAATTTACATAAAAAAAAGCAAACAGTATCTGACAGACTGCAATGAAAATTACTGGCAAAAATTAAGAGAGAATGAGAAAAAATCCGACAGATATCTTTTTGGAGATGAGATAATCTGGTCTGCAGGTCCTGTTCCATTCGGAGAAAAAGAGATCAGGGGTTATCTGCCGATATCATGCATATCTGAATTCAGCGAATTCATTGAAGATTTTTCCTCAGGTCTGGTTAAAATAATTAATTATTATAAAGAGATCGGACACTATGCCTTTAACATGACACTGAGGTTTGACGAAAATAATTCGGACGGTTCTTTTCTTGCATTTGCATCAGTAATTGCAAGAATAAATCCAACTCCCCAGTCAACGTCAGACACGGCATTTATGGAAAGACTCCATCTTGAACCGGTTGTGCTCACACTCCCCGAAGATGTCGGAAAAACATACAGGGAAAATAAGTAAAAAATGAGAAACAGAACCTCAATGAAAGGACACTGGCCTGTATTATTCCTCCTGTCCCTTGCAACTGCCATAGAACTCCTTGACGGAACAGCAGTAAATATCTCGCTTCCGACAATTGCAAACGAGTTTCAGGTGGATATCGGAACGGTATCGCTGATACCACTCATATATTTTCTGGTAATAAGCTGCCTGCTTCTGCCTTTTGCAAAGACAATAGAAAAATACGGGACACGGGACATAATAGCCACAGGATTCCTCATATTTACAGCAAGTTCCTACCTTTGTGCAGTTTCCCCAAATATCTGGTCCATAATATTCTTCAGAGGTCTGCAGGGGTTAGGTGGCGCCATGATGGCAGCAGGAGTCCCTGCACAGGTGGCAATCGGTTTTCCTGCAGAAGTCAGAGGAAAAGTGCTTGGAATAATCATGGGTGCCGGAGGTATCGCTCTTGCAGCAGGTCCTGCAATAGGAGGATATATCACCCATTTTCTCTCATGGCACTGGATATTTTACATCAATATCCCAATCGGAATCTTCGGTTTTATACTTACAATGTATGCAATTGAGGATTTCAAAAACCCTGATTCACTGAAAAACTTTGACTATGCAGGAGTAATTACACTGTCTGTCACAATGACGGCATTTCTCTTCGCACTTGCAAACGGCAGCAGACTTGGATGGAGTTCCCCTCCAATAATTCTGCTTTTGATATCATTTACAGTATTTTTCCCCCTTTTTTTGATCTGTGAAAGCAGACATCCCGATCCAATAATTGATATTGGAATATTCAGGGCAGGTGGTTTTTTGGGGGCGGTTGTATTTCTTGTAATCTTTGAGATCCTTTTAGGCGGCATTGAATTTGTCCTGCCATTCTATCTCGAGAACGTTCTCCTGCTGACACCTGATATTTCAGGCCTCTACCTTCTGATACCGCCTCTGATTATGATAATAGCCGGACCTGCAGGAGGTCTGATATCAGACTATGAGGGAAACAGAATAGTCTGTTCAATAGCGGCATTTCTGGCCGCAATCTCATTTACAGTCCTCTTCTTCTCACTTGGAGCTGCAAGTCAGATGTACCTTGTAATCGGACTGATTGTCTTTGGAATTGCAATAGGGACGGTTGCAGGCTCAGGGGCAAACAGAATAATAGAACAGAGTCCTGATGACAGAAAGGTAACAGGCTCGGCAGTGAGCAATCTTGTATTTTATGTGGGAATGAGTATGGGAACCGCGATATACACCCTCATCGTCCAGGAGAGCATGTCATCCGCAATCACAGGCATAACAGATATCACAACAGACATAATATCTCCCCTGATTCTGACTGCGGCAATGTCACACATCTACATATTCTCATTTATAATTGCACTTCTGGCGCTGATCATATCAGTTTTGGTTAGAGACAGGGATTTTGGCTAGTTTAAATTTCAGACATAGTGAAAATCAACAATAAACCCTTTTTTGATCTATTAACACACAGGAAATATACTACCCGTAATTTAGGAATAATCAGATTAAAAATTAAAAAAAAAGTTATTTATTTGTTTTACCAGGGCTTTGAGATAAGCTCTTTCTTCTCAACGCGTGTACCGTCGCCCTTGTGTGGCCTTCTGATAACACTGTCGCCTGCTTTCTCAAGTTCGCGTGCCTCTTCACAGAGGAGCATTGCCTGGCGCATCATCTCATGTGCAGATGAAACAATTGGTGTGTAGTTCTCATGACCCTTTGTCATGAAGCAGCCCTTAACATTCTGGCCTGCAACTGCTGATGCAATCTCGTATGCTGCACGTCCTTTTGCAAGTGCGTATGGGTTTGTAAACTCATTTGCAACTGCTTTGTCAGATGTCATAACAATCTTTGGAAGTACAAGGTCTGCGCCCTTCTTTCCTGCCTTTACCTGATCAATTACTTCATCAAGTGCAATCTGAAGTTTTGAGAATGCGCCTGTAAGTGCGAGAACCTTTACAAGGTTTCCGTTGAAATCTGACATCTCCTTCGGGTCAAGGAATTCACGGCGTGCACCAATCATGGAGTCTGCCTTCATGATAATATATCCGAATGCGGATTCCTTGAGTGCTGCAAAGTCGTCCTTCTTTGATGTGATATCATCTGTGATTACAACAACAGGGATTCCTGCTGCTGCAAGTGCCTCACGTGCACCCTTTGGTCCGGGGAGAACACCGTTTGGTGAAACAACAATGCAAAAGTCAGGTGCCCATGCCTTCATGTTGTCAACAACACGTGCAATATCATTTTCCTGAAGTTTTGTTCCGCTTGTTGCCATGAATGTTTCCATGTCTTCACGGTCTGCACGCTCGTCTAAGAGCAGTTCTGCCATAACACCGCTAGCAATGTTACCAAGTTTTGCAATTCCTACTTTAACTACCATATTCTATACCTCTCATTTATGAGAACACTTTAAATTCATCAGATCTGCTAATAAAGATTTTGAAAATAATCTATTTGGATCAGGTGAATCTTACAGGTTAATCAGAAGTGTTTAAGTTTGGTGAAACATATAACTCTATTAATGAAAGAAAGTCTCCTCACCGAACGTCAGAAAGAAATTCTTCGATACAGAAAACAGGGATACACACAGCAACAGATTGCTGACATAATAGAGACCTCAAAGGCAAACGTCTGCACGATTGAAAAAGCGGCGATGGAGAATATTAAAAAAGCAAAAGAGACACTTGAATTTTTGTACACCCTTGACGCAACGCCCCTCTGTACAGTAAAAGCAGGTTCGGATTTCATAGAAGCTGCAAAGGATATTTTTAAAGAGGCTGAAAAACTTGGGATTAAAGTCCGCTATGACACCATATCTCTGATAAATCGTATGCGCGACTCCAATCCTGAAAGGTTTCGGGCAAGATACATCAGAGAGGATATTGTTGTCTACATAAATGAAGACGGTGACATATACTTCAATTAAACCGGCGTAATTACAGATTATAACATATATTTCATAATTCTACAGAATGTATCTTATTTTTGTGATTGAATCCAAAAGACAGACTTTCCAAATAAAAAAACACAAAAAAACCATTTTTATCACTACATTTATATTAGTATAAAGAAAACATTTAGGAAACCGTTATAAGGATTCTACAAATCCTGAGGGAATAGATGAGCGTCTCACGTCTCTGAAACGACCATAAACAGGATTAACACCTTATGATGAGGTTGCCCGGGACGACTGCGATTAGATTTCGTTAAGTCTCGGTGATTACCGAGAGAAGTAGGTTGTCAGATTTTCTTTATGAAAATATGGCAGCGGGATGACGACGTAGGATCTGATGTATGCGCCAAACACAGGGTGGACGAAATAATGTTTTTCGGCCCTTTTTCTGGCATTTAGAATGAAGTTCGCTTTATTCATAAATTGCAGAATAGCGCAGATAAAGGTCAGAATCTGTTAGAGAGACGTGGCACAGGAATTATTAATTCCGCCAAAGATGCGAGGCTTTGAGAGTATTCGTATGAATATATCCTGCCGGACATAACACGGATATCCAGGTTCATTTAGACCAGACGAGACTGTCTGTTTAACCCAAAATTTCCGGATAAACAAAAACCCGCATGAGATTTTAGCATTTAAGGGATTATTCCTGATAAAATGTTTTTAATCAGACTGCAGACTGATGTTTTTTTCGGATTCTCGGAAAAGTCAGAATCGATGCAAAATAACAGCAAGATTTAGGATTGATTGAAAAATGGCCAACATATCCAGACCACGCAGAGGATCACTTGCATACAGTCCCCGTACACGTGCAAAAAGTCAGGTTCCAAAATATAAATCCTGGCCTGAGTACGAAGGGGAGCCAAAACTGCAGGGATTTGCCGGATACAAAGCGGGTATGACACACATTGTTATGGTAGATGATCATAAAACAAGCCCAAGCGAGGGTAAAGACATCACAGTACCGGTTACAATTGTAGAGATACCCCCGATGAAGGTTGTTGCAGTGCGTGCATACAGTGCGGATACATACGGAAAGCATGCTTTTTCAGAAGTATGGGCAGAAAGTGTCGACGAAGCACTTGGAGGACGTATTGCAGTTCCGAAGAAGAACAGCACCGAAGAGAGCACCCAGAAGATTAAGGATGCAATTGCAGAAGGAAAGGTTACAGATATCTTTGCATTGATGTACACCCAGCCTGCTATGATTTCCGGAGTTCCAAAGAAAGTCTCAGACTTAATGGAAGTCCGTGTTGCAGGCGGCGACATGGAAGCACGCTTAAACTTTGCAACAGGACTCTTCGGAAATGATGTTGAATTTGATGCAATAGCAAACACCGGCGAATATATTGACGTAACTGCTGTTACCACAGGAAAGGGAACACAGGGTCCTGTCAAACGCTGGGGCATTCAGAAGCAGAAGAGTAAACACTCACGTCAGGGTAAACTGCGCCACATAGGTAACCTTGGTCCATGGACACCTCACCACGTAAGATGGCAGGTCCCGCAGATGGGTCAGATGGGATACCAGCAGAGAACAGAATTCAACAAACGTGTTCTTAAAATAGGCGACTCTCCTGAAGAGATCAACCCTGAAGGCGGATTTGTAAACTACGGTCTTGTAAAAAACAGATATATAGCTATTAAAGGATCAGTCCCCGGACCGATCAAGCGTCTGATAAGACTAAGACCTGCAATCCGCAACAGAGAACACGTTGATCGCGTACCGTCAATCAGCTATGTCAGCACAATGAGCAAACAGGGATGATCTGAGATGAAAGCACAGATTAAATCAGTTGACGGAAAAGCTGCAGGTGAGATCGAGCTTCCGGCAATATTTGATGAACAATACCGTCCGGACCTGATTAAGAATGCAGTACTGGCGCTCCAGAGCACCCGTTACCAGCCACACGGCACAAACCCATTAGCAGGTATCAGAACATCTGCTGTATCATGGGGTAGCGGTCGTGGTGTAGCACATGTACCAAGACTTAAGAATGGTTCACGTACAGCACGTATACCACAGGCAAAAGGCGGACGTGCAGCTCACCCGCCAAAGAAGGAAAAGAATCTTATCCGCAAGATAAACAAGCAGGAAAATAAAAAAGCAATCAGGTCGGCAATTGCCGCAACCATGAACGCAGAGCTTGTTTTCGCACGCGGACACAAATTTGAAGGCGAAGTACCGTTTGTCTTTGAAGACTCTTTTGAATCACTTGAACAGACAAAGGATATCGTAGAAGCACTCACAAACATCGGTCTTTACGATGATGTTGTTCGTGCAAGAGATTCCAGGAAAATTCGTGCAGGACGCGGAAAACTCCGTGGACGCCGCTATAAACAGCGCAAGAGTTTACTAATCGTAACAGGTGAAAAACCAATGCGTGCAGCACAAAAC
>NZ_JBSREC010000060.1:0-18514 GCF_055145805.1 Methanomicrobium sp.
ACTAAGAATTGCCCTTGAAAAATGGGGCAATTAAATTTATTTCCATTTTAAATTTAACAAATATTCTCACTGGACTTTTTTTAGAAAGTTAGTTACTTTATGCAAAAGAGATACTTTAGAAACAGGTGAGCTTAACTAATGGAGATACATTTTGTAAAACTTCAGGGAAACGGGAATGATTTCGTTTTAATTGACGAAAAAGACAGTGTGATAATACCTGATGATATGAAGGGGGAGTTTGCAAAACTCTACTGTGACAGGCGTTTTGGAGTGGGTGCGGACGGTATTTTGTTTCTCTCATCTTCAAAAGAAGCAGATATCAGAATGAGACTTATTCAGCCGGATGCCAGCGAGGCTGAGATGTGCGGAAACGGAATCCGCTGTCTTGCAAAATATGCATATGATATGAAATATGTTGGGAAAAAATGCAGTATTGAAACAATGTCAGGCGTTTTAGACGTAGATATGGATTACAACGATTCTGATGAGTTCACGGCAACTATTGATATGGGAGAAGTCCGCCGGGAGCGCTCTGAGATACCTGCAACAGGAAAAGGAGAGTACATGGAGGAGATTAATGGTCTGATGGTCTATGCTGTAAATACAGGAGTTCCTCATGCAGTTGTGTTCACAAAATCGGTTGATGAAATCGATGTATGTGGAATTGCACCAAAAATTCGTTATCATAAATCATTTCCTGAAGGGGCAAACGTGAATTTTGTTGAAGTTACAGGAGATAATGAGATAACAATACGCACATATGAGAGGGGTGTTGAGGATGAAACATTCAGCTGCGGTACAGGTTCGACTGCATGTGCAGCGGTTGCGGTTAAAACAGAAAAAACCGGAGAGACTGTTCTTGTTAATACTAAAGGAGGCCCTCTGATTATATCAATAAAAGATGGTCGCGCGAAGATGCAGGGGCCTGCAGAGACTGTTTTTTCGGGAATTATACCTCTTTAATCCCTTCATTTACCATTTTAAATTCAAAAGATCCGCCTTCCTTTTTGGATCTGTGTTTCTCAAGGACTGCCCTTCTGTGGGAAGAGTATTTTTCAACTCTGACAATAATCTTTGAAATATGTTTAAGGGAAGTTCCTCCAAGACCTGAAAGAACATCATTGTTGATATCCATGAAAACCTGATTTGTGACAAGCACAGGAATGTTGTAACGTCTTGCATATCCTAAAAGATGAACAATTTGTCTCCCAAGTTTTTTCTGGCCTTCTCCTGCGTGCCCCAGTTCAGTCCGGTAGAGAGCTGTTGCCGAATCCAGAACAATTAATCCGATATTATTTGTCCTCAAAAGGGGATCGCATTCTGCAATCATAAGTCCCTGCTCGGTGAAATCAAGAGGTTCAAAGAGAAATAGATTTTCAGAGAGTGATTCGGCATCATCTCCGCAAATCTGCCTGAATCTTTCTATTGAAAACCCTTCACTGTCAATTACTATGACAGATTTACCTGATTTTAATACGCTTACCGCACCCATAATTGCAATTGTGCTTTTTCCCGCAGCAGGTTCTCCATATATCTGGGTGATTGTTTTTCTTTCGAGACCGCCGCCGACAAGTTCATCAAAACCTTTACAATTTGTTTCTATTTTGGAAATGTCCATAATTTCTGACCTTATATTTAGGAGACTTTTTTTAATGCAATATTCTCTGCCATTAGAGTGATCTCTTTTATTGGAAGACCTGTTTTTTGTGCACATATTTTGGCATCTTCAAATTCAGCCTTTATATTTGCAGGTTTTTTCTCAATCCAGCCTATTTTAACATTTATACTATAAGTTTCACCCATTATTGAAAGTTTCACTTCTTCAAAGGAACGCTTCAAAATTGATCTATGGACAGCCTGCATGTGACGAATTCCAAGTGTTCCAAGCTCTTCTGACAAAATTCTAACAAATTTATCCGAATCTCCCGGTGAACATATAACCCGTATTAAAAAACCGCTTCTTCCTTTTTTCATTGTGACTGGTATGGACGATATATCACGTGCGCCTTCATCCATTATTCGCTGCATTGCATATGCAAGCACTTCGCCTGTTACATCATCCACGTTAGTTTCAAGAATCTCAACAATATCTTTGCATGAGGAATCAGATTCGATGATTGTGGCCCTTAAAACATTAGGAACATCCTTTGGATCTCTGGTTCCTGCACCGTACCCTACAGAAATAATCCGGCCATCCGGCTGGTACTTATTATTCTGATAAAATTCTGAGAGAAGTGCAGCACCTGTAGGTGTGCATAATTCTCCATCCTGGGGGCTTTTTCCTGATAATGTTTTCAGGCCGGATTCCATCAGAATCTCAACTGTGGCGGGAGCAGGTACCGGCATTTTTCCATGCTCTGTCATCACACTTCCGTCTCCAAGATTGACAGGCTTAATGTATACTGCATCGGGTTTCAGTGAAAAAAAAGCTGTGCAGGCACCCAGAACATCTGCAATTGCATCATCGGCACCAACTTCATGAAAATGGGTAATTTCTCCGTGTACTGCGGTTTCACCCTTTTGAATTCGCTCAAAGACTTTCTTTGCCATAACTATGGCTTCTTTTGGTGCTGCCGACTTTTCGATTATATCTAATACCTGATTCAGATTCCTGTGCGTTTTTTTCGCATTTGTCTCAACTTTAAGTGCCGATATTCCACACCTTTTAACAACATTAAAGTCCGGTTTTGCAACGACAGAGGACATTGCATCTTCAACAGACTTTTTGTCGGCACCCAGACTTAGAAGAGCACCGATAATCATATCGCCTGCAGCACCGTGAAATGGATCGAAGAGGAGAATTTTCATAACTGACAAGTACTTATAAACTGTTGGATATATGAGTGTTAAGGTGGTTCTATGATAAGTTTGAAAGTAGATAGTGCCTATCCCGAGGATCAGGGAGGGGGCAGGGCAAGGCTTGATCCGGAGACGATGCTTCATCTTCATCTATCCCCCGGTGATTTGATATATATAAATGGAAAAAACCGGACTGTTGCCAAGGTCTGGCGTATGCTGGTTAATGACTGGAATCAGGAGAAGATCCGCATTGACAATTATACAAGACTGAATGCAGGTATAAGTATAGGTGACAGAGTAACAATAACTCCTGTAGAATCCGCTGTTGCGGCAGAGACCGTCATTCTTGCACCCCCGGAAGATCTGCCCAAACAGCTTCCAATAAATTACAATAGTGCAATAGCAAGACTAATCGACTATCCTGTAGTGAAAGATGACAGCGTGCCTGTTATTGCAGGACTTCCCTTTATGCAGCCGCAGACTGTAGCTTTTAAAGTTGTACTTATTGAGCCTGAAGATGCTGTGATCATATCCCGGGATACTGAAATTGAATTTTCAGACAAACCTGCGGAGGGTTTTGAAGGGCTCAGAATGATATCCTATGAGGATATAGGAGGTCTAAAAGGAGAACTTCAGAATGTCAGGGAGACAATTGAACTTCCTATGAGACATCCTGAACTTTTTAGAAAGTTAGGAATTGATCCTCCAAAAGGTGTTCTGCTTTATGGTCCTCCGGGAACCGGAAAGACTCTTATTGCAAAAGCAGTTGCCAATGAGAGCGGGGCGCACTTTATATCAATTGCCGGTCCTGAAATAATTTCAAAGTATTATGGTGAGAGTGAGCAGCGGTTACGGGAGATCTTTGATGAGGCTGAGGATAATGCTCCTTCTATTGTTTTCATTGATGAACTTGACTCAATAGCACCAAAGCGTGAGGATGTCACCGGAGAGGTTGAGAGAAGAGTTGTAGCGCAGTTACTGACAATGATGGACGGTCTTGAGGAGAGGGGTCAGGTAGTTGTTATTGGTGCCACAAACAGACTTGATGCCATTGATCAGGCTCTGAGGAGACCCGGAAGATTTGACAGGGAGATAGAAATAGGTGTCCCCGGCGAAGAGGACAGGCTTGAAATTCTAAGGATTCACACAAGGGGCATGCCGATTGAAGGTGAAAATCTGATAATCGCGAAGAGAAAAGAGTGTGAATTAGCTGAAGGGGACATAAAAGAAAAACTTGAAGAAGAATTTAAGACTATCACCGATGAAACACACAAAAACCGTGAGATGATGCTGGATGAATTTTCATCAAAGACAAACGGTTTTGTGGGTGCGGATTTGGCATCTCTTGCGCGTGAAGCGGCAATGAGGGCACTTCGAAGATATCTGCCTGATATTGATCTGGAATCAGATGAGATCCCCCAGGAAGTCCTGGAATCCATGGAGATACGAATCAAGGATTTCCGTGATGCATTAAGAGAGATCAACCCGAGTGCAATGCGTGAAGTGTTCCTTGAGGTATCTCATGTAACATGGTCTGATGTTGGGGGACTTGCAATTGAGAAAGAAGAGGTTCGCGAGGCGGTGGAATATCCTTTGACACGCAGAGAAAAATTTGAAAATCTGGGGATAGAGCCTCCAAAGGGTGTTTTATTATATGGTCCTCCCGGCACCGGAAAGACTCTTATTGCCAAGGCTGTGGCAAATGAGAGTGGTGCAAATTTCATTCCTGTGAGGGGCCCTCAGCTCCTGTCCAAATGGGTGGGTGAAAGTGAGCGTGCAGTACGTGAAGTATTCAGAAAAGCCCGTCAGGTAGCTCCTTCTATAATATTTTTTGATGAACTTGATGCTCTGGCCCCGGCAAGAGGCGGAGGTTCGGAATCAAGGGTTATCGAGAGTGTCTTAAATCAGATTCTTACTGAGTTTGACGGACTGGAGGATCTCACAGGTGTTGTTGTAATGGGTGCAACAAACCGGCCTGATATGATTGATCCTGCATTACTGAGGGCAGGCAGATTTGATCGTCTTGTATTCGTAGGTGAACCTAATGAGAAGTCCAGAATGAGAATTCTTCAGATACATTCTAAATATATGCCAATTGAGGGTTCGGTTATTGATGAGATTATAGAATATACAAAACTCTATGATGAGAGTGTTTTTGAAGAGGCTTTTAACGGTCTGAGTAAGACAAGAAATTTTTCAATTAACAGGCAGATTACTGCTGATGAATTGAAATCATGTTTCATTGCTCCTGAGGTGAAGGATTCACCTGTTTTGTCAGAAGGACGCAGAAGAAAAATAATTGTTGAGCAGCTTCTTAAAAATGCTTTATATATAAAAGATCCAAAAAGAGATGAGTTGTTTGCCAGGCTTTCTGTAAAAACAGCCGGTTATGTGGGCTCGGATCTTGAGCTTTTATGCCGTGAGGCAGCGATGTTTGCGATGCGTGATGGTAAAATCCGTGTTTCTGAAAGTCATTTTGAAAAGGCTCTGAAAAAGGTTCATCCAATGATGAATGACAGAGTGAGAGAGCAATATGAAAGGATAAAACAACATTTCAAAGGTGGTCTTCCGGCACAGGTTCAGCCTGTTGAATATCAATAATATTCAAAAATTATTTTCGTTATTATTATCCTATGATGAGCAGAATTATACATAGCAGATCTGTTTTTTTCTGCTGACGCTGCAATGGAGGAGAAGAGTTTTGTCCAACTGTACTACATTTCTTGATGTAAATAAAAGATTTGGGGATAAAAAAGCGCTGATATTCCCATGCGAAGACAGATATTATACATATGCTGAAATGCTTGACTCTGTCTGCCGTCATGCAAATCTGTTGTCTTCATTCGGGATTTCAAAAGGGGACAGAGTATGCATCTATCTTCCTGCAACACCTGAATATCTGCTTTTTTATTTTGCAATATGGAGAATTGGAGCCGTTGCAGTACCTTTGAATATTGTGCTTTGTGAATCAGAAGTATTGTACCTGCTTGATAATTCGGGCGCTGTTGGAATTATCACTGATGAGTCCGGAGAAAATATAGCAGAGGCTGCATGTTCTGCTACTTTATCAAAAACCCGTGTTTTTGTAACCGGGAATACTCAGTGGGAAGACTCTCTTTCCGGTATGCCCGGATATATGCGACCTGTAAACTGCAGTGCAGATGACATTTGCCAGTTGCAGTACACATCAGGTACAACCGGAAGGCAGAAAGGTGCAATGTTAACCCACGGGAACTGGATGGCGGCACTTGATGCTGAGTGCGATCTTCTGGGTTTTTGCCCTGGTGATGTTTATCTGGGCATTTATCCTATGGCTCACGTGGGTATATCCTGGGGTATATCATCCCTTAAAGGCGGTGCAACCTGGATTATAATGGATAAATTTGATCTTGATGATTATATTGACCTGGCAGACAGGTATAAGGCAACAGTTGTTGCGGGAATGCCTCCGGTAATCCACTCTCTTTTAAAGACTAAGGAAGGCACCGAAGATAAGTTTTCATCAGCAAGAGAGATGATAAGCGGGGGCGGACCGCTTCATCCAAGTGTATGGGGTGATTTTTTCAGGCGTTTTAATGTTCCTGTAGTAAATGCGTATGGTCTTTCTGAAACAATTGTTGTGGGGACGGGGACAGCAATCAGACCTGAAGATTACAGATATGCAGATGAGTTCATGAGTGTCGGCCGCCCTGTAGGTTTCACTGAGATGAAGATAGTTGATACAAACGATCCGTCTGTGGAAATTTCCGGTAACGGAATAGGAGAGATAGCTCTAAGGGGGCCTGCTGTTGCAAAAGGTTACTGGAAGATGGAAGAAGAAACAGAAAAAGTGTTCCTATCAGGGGGCTGGTTTTTAACAGGAGATATCGGTTATATCGATAATGACGGGATGCTTTCAATAACTGATCGGAAAAAGGATATGATAGTTATGTCAGGCTGGAAAATATATCCGACAGAGGTTGAAAAAGTGCTTATAGAACACCCCGACGTGGATGATGTTGCATTATTCGGATGTCCTGACATCCATATGGGGGAGATACCTGTTGCGGCTGTTGTGCCTGTAACAGGCAAAAATGTCGATAAAGCTTCCCTGATTGATTTTTGCAATAAACGACTGGCCAGATATAAAGTTCCACGTGAATATATAATTCTCAATGAACTTCCACGTGTTAACGGATGGAAATTACTGCGGCGGGAATTACGGGAAAGATATTGCAATGAACAGATTGTATCCTGATAATCAGTTCTGTGTTTTCCGGATATCTTTTTTATTTATAAAAACAGAGTAAAATATACGCTATGTCACCTGAAATTGAGAATATTACTTCTATTAAGTCTGAAAAGAGATCTACCGGGGTTGTGGGTCTTGATTTTCAGCTGGAAGGAGGTATACCCAAAGGAAGATCCATGATTGTTTTTGGAGAGGCTCTTTCAGGATGTGAGCTTTTTGCAACACAGTTCTGGCTTGCCGATGAATCTAAAGAAAGTTCATATCTGATTCTTGATAACATTCCCGGAGGAGGAATGATTTGGGCAGGAGACTTCAGCGTCCAGGAATTATCTGCAGCGATGAAAGGAGAGTGGGTTGTTGTGGATTCCCTTTCTACGGTTATTTTAAAGTATGGTATTGATGCAGCTGTTTATCTTTTAACCAAGGGATCAGAGGAGATAAAAGAAAACGGGGGTAATATCCTTTTTATTATGTATCGCGGGGTTCATTCCCCTGCGGATGAGGCAAAAATCAGTCGTTATTCTGATATTTTTATTACACTTTCTGAGAATCTGCATGGAAATGAAATTGAGAGAAGTCTCACAATAAATAAAATCTATGGTAATGATGTGCCGAAAAGGGCCTATCCTTATAATATAATGTCATTCGGAATTGAACTTTCAACAACCGGAAGGGTTATTTGAAATCAATCAGTTTTTTTACCTGTCTTTTTCCAAAAGGAAGGTATATTTTTTTTCAGTGAGAGTGCATGCTTTTCTATCAGGTGCCACGATATGACTGCTGCCGGTATTGAAAATGCATATGAAAGAACCATTAATGCAGGAATTTCAACATCCGGAATCAGATGGATGATTGTCTGCTGAATCGGATATGCATAAATAAACATTCCAAATGAAAAATCTCCATATTTTCCGAAATGATTGAATTTTTCTGAAGGGAGATATGCAATCAAAAGCACAGTGTAAGGTATTGCAATGAAGGCGAAGAGGAACATAAATGGTGTATTATAAGAAATAATTACAGGGATCCATAAAACTCCTGCTATCCACAATTTATATTCAATTTTTTTCCTGTTGAGACATATATAGGCACCAATCAGGAAATATAGTGCAAAACGAATCTTATTTAGTGCCGGATTCTCATACCACAGTGCCCAGAAAAAAGCAGTTGCAAATATTAAGGGAAGCATTGATCCTTTTCTGAAAAGTATTCCTGCCAGTCCCAAACAGACAATTATCAGATATAAGAAAAACTCAAACGGAATTGTCCAGAGAGGTGCATTTACATAGGTTACCGGATTTGTGGCAAAAAGACCTGTTGCTGCACCGTTTGTATAAAATGGCAGTGCAGTCCATGTTGAGAAATCAAGCAGGTTTGAGAAATATTCAGTGAGGCTTAAATCAGTTGCAACAGGGCCTATAATAAACATCACAAAAAATATTGATGCAAGCATTCCGGGAATGATTCTGAGTCCTCTTTTCCAGAAAAATATTTTTATGTCCGGTTTTCTTTCCCAGCTCTGAGTAATCAGGTAACCGCTTATTACAAGAAGGGTTGCAAGACCAAACTGCCCTACAAGAAGATGCCAGTCAAAGACAAAGACATTTTCATATCCTAAATAAAGGGCAAAGGAGTGTGAAAATATTATAAGACCTGCGGCAAGAAACCTCAAAAAATCAAAATTATTTCTAAACCTTTCATCCATAAAAACTCACGTAATTTTTTATTATTTACAGACTGTTACGAATCTCATCTGCAGCAAGAACCATATTTTTTAGTTTTCCAAATGCAACTTCCCGTGTGTGCATCCGGAGACCGCAGTCTGGGTCAACAAGGATTTTTTCAGGCCCGAATATATCAACACCCTTCTCAATTCTTGATTTTATTATCTCAACAGTATCTATTCCGGAAAAAGCGGAATCCACTGCACCGAATCCTATCTTTTTGCCGGCCAGTTCTTTTTTTGATAATATTTCCAGGTTTTCCGGACTGCATGAAAACTCAAAGTCCAGGATATCAACAGGCATTTTTATTAGATCGTCTATGATGCCTTCTATATTCCCGCAGACATGCATGCATGTCGGGACTTTTAATACAGAGGTTATTGCATTAATTGCCTGGTATGCAGTGTCCATATCAGCGGTACCTGTTGAAAGAATCGGTTCGTCAATCTGAAATATTGCTATTCCAAGCGATTCCAGTCTTAAAGCTTCGGTTGCGATAATCTTTGCAAGGTCTAAAATTAATTCGTTTCTGTTTCTGTACAGTGGCGTATCAATTTTTAGTGCATGAGAGATGGTCGTTGGCCCGGCAAGCATTGCCTTGACTTTTTGATGCCTTGATATTGCGTATTTTGTATCAGCGGCAGTCATTGGTTTCTGAGTAGGTTTTAATGTACCTGTAACTCTCTGATCATTAATTCCCGGAATCTGGGAGGTTAGTGATGTAATCATATCTCCACGTATCTGTCCGGATGATATGATATCCACCCCGGCCTCTATCTGATCTGTGACAGCTGTGTCCAGTGCTGCTGCATGTGGACTGAATACTGATTTAAGGCCTTTTTTGCTGACTGCGGGGTAACTTCCCACAACTGTTGTGGGAAGAAGTTTTTCGGTCATTTTCATGGTGTAACTCTGTGCCTGTCACGCGGGAAGAGTACTGCCTCTCTGATGTTTGGAAGTTCAAGCATTGTCATAATAAGACGTTCCATACCCACACCCCATCCTGCGTGAGGCGGCATTCCATATCTGAATGGCTTTAAATAGAATTCAAAACTTTCAGGAGACATGCCTTTCTGTTTTATCTGTTTGATCAGGAGATCATGCTGATGAATACGCTGTGCACCGCTTGAAAGCTCCATTCTGGGGTGCATCATATCAAAAGCCTTGCATATTTCAGGTTCATCCTCGTAAGGCATTGCATAGTATGGTTTTATGGATGTTGGCCAGTCTGTGATGAAATAGTGCTCTCCCATCTCTTCACCAATAGCTCGTTCTGCAGATGTCGAAAGATCATCGCCGTATGCAATATCTTCTTCTATTGAGACTGCCGCAATATCAATTGCTTCTGAGTAGGTGAGCTTTGGGAAACCTTTCTTAGGGATTTTTAAGTCAACTCCAAGAGTTTCAATTGCATCAGTGCATGTTTTGTCAACATTTTCGTATGCTGCAATCATGACATTTTCCAAAAGATCCATTACATCATTGTGATCGGCAAAAGAGATCTCAACATCGATTGATGTTGCCTCATTTAGGTGTCTTGTTGTATTGTGCTCCTCTGCTCTGAAAATGGGGCCTATCTCAAAAACTTTCTCAAATCCTGCTGCCATCATCATCTGCTTATAAAGCTGCGGACTTTGGTTTAAAAATGCCTCTTTCTCAAAGTAAGCGATAGGAAAAAGCTCTGTTCCCCCTTCTGTTGCCGCTGCAACTACCTTTGATGTTGTGATATTTAGAAATCCTTCATTGTAGAGATAATCGTTTATAGCATGTGTTGCGGCATTTCTTATCTGAAATATTGCAGCAACTTTTGGTCTTCTTGCATCAAGATAGCGGTTGTCAAGTCTGGTGTCAACCTCTGCAAGAACTTTCTCGGAAACATCGAGGGGGAGGGGTGTTTCTGCCCTGCTTATAATCTCAAAAAATTCCGGAATTATCTCGCGTCCGCCCGGTGCCTTTTCTGATTCCTTAACGATTCCTGTTATTCTTACAACAGATTCGCGTGAAACTTCTTTTGCAGCAATTAAAACTTCTTCCGGAGCCTTCTTTTTAACAACAGTAGCCTGTAAAAATCCGGTTCTGTCTCTTAGAATATAGAATGCAAGTCCGCCAAGGTCTCTTATTTCGTGGACCCATCCTATGACTTCTGCGGTCTGCAATTCGGGTGTTACTTCTTTCAGTGGTATTCTCATAAAATATCTGCAATAATATGTGTTCTGAACTATTATTTTTGTTTTGCAATTTGTCATAAAAAAAATGTAAAAAAAACGAATTTTGACAATTATCAGGCAGATAATTTATTATGTCAACTTTGCTGAAACTAATACATTTATGTTCAGAAAAATTCTTGTTGCACTTGACGGGTCATTAATATCTGAAAAAGCCTTATACACAGCAATTCAGGAAGCAGAGTTAAGGGATGCCGAGCTTCATGCAGTATATGTTATACAGCATGTTTTAACACATCAGATGATGATTGACTCTTCCACAGGTACAGCTGATACCAGTCCTGAATTTATGAATGAAATTCTGGCAACAGAAGCGCACAAAGTCCTGAAAAATGCTGAGGAGATATCAAGTGAAGAAGGTATTGATATTGTACTTCACAAATCTTTTGGAGATCCGAGGGAAGAGATCCTTTCACTTTCTGATGAGATAAATGCGGATCTCATAGTGATGGGTACAAAGGGTAAGACAAATCTGGAAAGACTGCTTTTAGGGAGTGTAAGTTCGGCAGTTGTTATGAACAGCAAAGTTACAACACTTCTGGTAAAAGGGATGTAATAAAAATATATCCTTTTAAATAATAATATATCATCATATATGTCATCCTCTCACTTTGAAAGAACTGTTCTCTCCGTAATTTTTGTGCTTTTATTAATTTCCTTTACAATACCGGTACTGGCTGGTGACGAGCTTGAAGTATGGGGTTATATGAATCCGGAAGGGAGTCTTGAACCCGGTGCTGATGTTGTTTGTCATTATACTGTCCGGTATGCTTTTGACTCGGATGCTGAATCAATAGAGTTCTATACTGATCTTAGTGATGCTATATGGCAGTTTTCTATAGTGATGGACGGCGCCAGACAGGATCTGCCCAAAAGATTCGGGCGATATGAGACAATAACAGGTTTTGAGCTTTATTATTCACGTGTTTATCAGACCCTTATTGAGGTTAAATTAAACGGCACAGTTCCTTCTGTTGCATCGACAGGAAATTACAGCATTTTTACTGTCACGCACTATGATGCGGGAGGAAATATCCAGTCCTCTGAGAATGTCCAGAGAGTTTTTTTAAATCCTTCCGAGCTGGGGGGAGTTCAGAATTCTATGGAGATTAAGCTTTCAAATCTGCGGTCTGAGATAGACGGGTTATATCTGCAGGGTGTGGATACCAGATCCGCAGAAGAGAAATATTCCGATGCCAGTGATGCGATATCTGCAGCAGGTTATTCATCACCTTCTGTTCAGAGCAGTCTTTTGTCTTCTGCTGATTTATATATTGAAGAAGCAAAGGCTATTCTGAATGTTTCATGGGCAGAAACTGCAATAAATCAGGCAGAACAAAAGATAAATTCTGTTGATTCCATGGTTCAATATTTTGAATCTTCAAAGGGGCTGTCCGGAGATTCAAGAGTGTGGGTAATAAAGTCATACAATGACAATGCAAGGACTCTCCTTGTGCTGGCACAGGATAAATTCCATAATCTGGATTATGTGATAACAAGGGATTATGCAGGTCAGGCAGAAGATAAGGCAGTTATGGCTTATAATTATGCTGTTTCTCTCAACAATGAGCTGAATCTTGATGCGCCGGTACAAACCGGAATCTGGAATACTCCGACACCTGTAGCTACTTATGTTTCACAATCCCCTTCCCAGACATCATCCTACACAAATAATGCGGGGAACAGTCTGAACACCGAAGGGCTTGATGATATAGATTCTCTTCTGCATTCTGATGTAGATGTGGAAAGTGCTCTTAAAATTGCCGGCAAAATTGCTGATTTGCTGCTGGCAGCAATTGACTTTCTAAATAATCTTATTGCTGCGGCTTCTGATAACTGACATAAGTTCCCATGCGAATGACTCTGCATTATGACGGGATTTAAGTCCTGTATTAAGGCGGACTGCACCTGCAATATTCATATTTTCTTTTATGTCCTGAATTATAACATCTGAAAAAGAGCTGTAGATTTCAAGTACCTTCTGATATGAAGGATATTTATCAGGCGAGTAATCTTTTGGAACTTTTGGAAGAACTGAAAGAACAAAGCTTTTTTTTAAGAGATTTCTCATATTTCTGCAGGCAAAAAGAGGGGACAATGTTGTGTTAATTCTTCCGGGACCGATTATTACCGCATCACTTTTCTCAATAGTCTCTTTTACTTTTTCTGAAATGGCAGGAACTTTTATTAGATCAATCTTTACAGATGCCTTAAATTCCGCATTATAATCATCCCTGTAAATATTCTTAAATTCCGGAATTGTGAATGTATCATTTTCAATCTCTGCATATGCAGAATATCTGTTGTCGGTTGCAGGGATTATTTGTGATATTATCCCAAAATAATTGCACAGGAATTCAGTTGATTCTGTCAGGTTGCCACCTTTTCTCAGGATATTGCTTCTTGCAATGCTTATGGCTCTGGCTTTTTCTCCAATTGGATATGTATGAATATCCGGGATTTTTTCAAGCAGATTATATGTGGAGTATGTATCGCCTGTGATTCCTGTCCATTGTGAAGTATTCAGTTTTCCTGAAAAAAGATACATGACATCGTCAAGGTCGGGGCAGACAAGGTTTCCGTCTGTCCACATGCAGTCTGAAGTATTGGCTACGACTGCGATTTCATTGTCATATAAAAGATTTCTAAATGCCCCTATAAGTTTTAATGAATCAGCTCCCCCGGAGATGAATGTAATCATTTGCAGAATTATTCTGATTTTAAATAATAAAGTGATTTTGATGGGATTTTGTAAAAAAATTCATTTTTTTATTATAAATGATAGCTATAAAAAAGGGGTTATTGAAGCATTATGTATTTTTCTTCCATGCTTCCAAGAACATCCAGAGTGTAGTGTTTTTGAAAGGTTATAAACGGGACACTTATTATCAGTGTGATTGGAATCAGGCAGATTATGTAAATTATCAGCATTATAACAAAAATTGGGATTGTAACCAGGCTTCCCAAAAGGCTAAGAGCGATAAATCCTATGATAAGGAAAGGAATTGCCAGAATAAGGGCTGCAATTATGATTGCAATAACCATGAGTATAGTTATCACGACTGCAAGTATTAATCTCATTACCAGATAGATTATTGTCTGCCACCAGTCTTTTTTCATAACAACCCAGCAACTCTTCCATCCCGCAGTAATTCCGCAGTTATCCTTTATCATTATCGGAACGACAAAATCGATTGTAAATAGAAGAATAATCCCGAAGGGGATGGAAAGTAAAAATATTGCAAGAAAAATGGCTATTACAAAACCAAAATTTGGTGTGGCAGACAGATCTATGGTTCCTGCAAACACAGCCAGCATTGCAGCGATTATTATTGCTGTAAATAATATCCCTATCAGAATTTCAAAACCGAATAGTCTGGCGCCTCTGCCGATATTTGACCTGAAATATTTACGTATTGAAAATTCCCTGTTTGAGAGGCATTCTACAAAAAGAAACTGGAATACGCTCGAGATATAAGCAAAAATAAGAACTAAACATATTATTACAGCAATAATTCCAATAATTAAAGGTAATTCATTTAGAAATGCCTCCGAACCCGGTGTTGAAAATGGCATATTCTGGGGTCCGGTTGTAAACTGGAAAGGATTGAAGGATGAAAATCCGCCGAGGAATATTGAAATAAGGGCAATTCTCAGCCAGATGCCTTTTCTAAAAGGCCATAATAAGGATTTGGTTTTGTCAATTGCAGTATCAATACTGCTGAATGCATAATAATCTGACATAGAAGTAAATTTGCAGGCAGGTGAAATATAAACATTTAGGTCAGATTAATTCTCTGACTGCTTTAATTATATCATCCGCAAGATTCTTGCTTATTTCTTCGTTTACCATGAGAGTATCAAATCTCAATGCATCATCAATAAAATCATTATCCCTTATATCCTGAATGAAAATGTCAGCAAAATCGCTGTACAGTGAATAAGTGCCCTTTGATGTAGGGGGCATTCCCCAGGCTTTCATAAGTTCTTTTGCAGGACCGCTTATCGGGCTGTCTCCAATAAAAGGGCTTATGGAAACTACTGTTTTTTCTTTTAAAGCTTCTTTGATGCCCTCGCATTCAAGAATAGGTGATATGCTGGTTACAGGGTTTGAAGGCCCGATGATTACAAAATCTGAGTTTTTTATTGCATGCAGGGCTTCTTTTGTTGCAACCGGTTTTTCATTATAAGATCTTACAATCTCTTTTATTCCGACATTTCCCCTGTGCCTGACCCAGTATTCCTGAAAATGTATCAGACCTTTATCTGTCAGGATTTTTGTTGTGACGTCGGTGTCAGTCATTGGCATTATGTCTGCGCTACACCCCAGCCTTTGGCATAACTCTTTTGTCGCCTGCGTAAGTGTAAGACCTTCTCTTAACATCCTTCCCCTTGCAATATTTACTGCCCTGTCTTTATCTCCAAGTGTGAGGTATATGTCTTCTCCGATCTCTTTTAAGAAATCGTTTGTTAATGTTGTATCACTCTTTATGCCCCACCATGTGTCAATGTTTAACATATCAGAAAAAAGGTAAATCAGAGTGTCGATATCAGGAGAGAGGTGACTGCCGTATATCCACATGTCTTCTGCAGTATTGACAATAACTGATATATCTTCATCAGGCATTTTTCTCCGAAATCCCCTGATTAATTTGGGAGTGCCTGTACCGCCGGAAAGGAAAGTAATTTTCATTATTATTTTTTATACTGCTTATAATAGATATATTCAGCAGAAAAAGAATTTACTTGTTTAACGACTTTAAAGAAATATTCTGGCTTCCTGTGGCCACAGTGTTGCATCCGTTCCGGGCAGGGGTTTCCCATCGGGCATCATATTTTCAGGAATATTATTAATTCCCAGGTTATTAGATAATAGCTTTATTTTACACTCTGTTTTTTTTCCGCCGTTACAGTAAAGATATTGAAATCCTTCTACTATTACCTGCAGATCCTGACATTTGCGATATTTATTTATAAATGGGCAATTTTCTTGTATTGGACATATTTTCATCTGTCTCTCCCCATGACAACAAAATCCTGACCTTATATTCTAATGTTGTTTTTATTATAATAACCAAATATGATTATGAACAGCTTTAATGTTTTTATTCTTTCAGAAATTAATCCGACATTCAATATTATTTGGTTTTTGATTCCTTATTTTATCCCGGATTTTCTTCATTAAAATGAATTTAATAATTTCCTTTTTTTAGTTATTCTATATTCCTTCGGAATATCTACTAAGAAATACATTTATTATTCTTCATAATGGATTCATTAATGAACAAAAATTCTGAAGAATTTATTATAAATTTTTGGATAAAAAGGTAATTTTAATGAAAATCATTCAGGATCCCGTACATGGATATGTAGAAGTTGATGAGAGAATACTTCCTCTTCTTGATTCTCTGCCTGTTCAAAGGCTAAGATACATAAAGCAGCTGGGATTTTCAAATCTTGTATATCCCGGTGCAAATCATACCCGATTTGAACATTCGCTGGGAACAATGCATCTTGCACGTCTTATGAGCCTGAGTCTTGGTCTTTCTGATGATGATGTACTTATGGTCACAGCCTCTGCACTTTTGCATGACATTGGTCACGGCCCGTATTCCCATGCAACAGAGCCATTAATGGAGAAATATCTTGGAAAAAGTCATCAGGAGATAGATTCTCTTATTACAAAGGGTTCTATCGCAGATGAATTATCCGGACTAAATCTTGATTCCGCTGATGTCTGTTCAATGGTTGTGGGAGAGCATTATCTTTCAGGAATAATTCACGGGGATCTGGATGTCGACAGGATGGATTACCTTTTAAGAGATGCACATTACACGGGTGTTCCATACGGGACTGTTGATGCACACAGACTTATCAGAAGCACAAATCTCACAGATAAAGGACTTGTTCTTAAGGAAAACGGAATTAACGCTGCTGAATCACTTCTCATAGCAAGAACGCTGATGCGTCCGGCCGTATATTTTCATCATGTAAGCAGAATTGCTGAGGCGATGGTAAAACACGCAGCTCTGGAGCACCTGAAAGCAACTGAATTTGGGGACTTAAATGAGATTTTGTCGATGGATGATGGTATGTTTTATATGAGAATTTCAAATTCACCATCGGAAGAGGCAAGGCTTCTGATAAAAAATCTTCATTCAAGAAATCTTTATAAAAGGGCGGTTTACATTGGTATGGATCAGGTGAAATTCTCCTCTCTTCAGAAACTGATAGAGTTAAAGGATGAGAGAAGTATTGCCAGATCCGTTTGTGAAATGGCAGGTATTGCTGAAACAGAGGTATTAGTAGACATCCCGCCTATTTCATCTTCAATGTCTATAGAGGTACAGGTTAGAAATCATAATGATCTGGTTTCACTTGAAGATCTGTCCCCACTTACAGGTACTTTAAATGAGACCCGGAAAAGTCAGTGGAGGATGGGCATATACACAACATCTGAAAACAGGAGACTTGTTGAACAGGCCGCATATGAAGTACTTAATATTGAAAAACCAACGAAGCAGGATAAACTAATTATATAATGGTCAGTTTAATTTCACATTAACCCCAAATTAAGTTAGAGAATTAATTCCGATTACTGATTAATATCTGAAAAAACCAGGGTAAATTTCATGAAAAAGTATGTTGTTGGAATAACAGGTGCAAGCGGCATCATATATGCAAAAAGGCTTCTGGAGATATTAAGTGAATGTGCCGAAGTGCATGTAATAATATCTGATATAGCGAAAAAGATTGCAGAATACGAGCAGGTTGAACTTGGCGGTTTTAATGCCACATATCTTGATGAAGATGACATGTTTGCAGATATTGCGAGTGGTTCTTTTAAATATGATGGTATGATAATAGCCCCCTGCAGCATGAAGACACTTGCAGCCATAAATGCGGGTTTTTCAAACAATCTTATAACGAGGGCTGCAGATGTCTGTTTAAAGGAAGGACGAAAGTGTATACTGATGCCAAGAGAGATGCCTCTCTCAAGAATTCATCTGAAAAATATGCTCTCATTAAATGAGGCAGGCGCAACTATAATGGTAATGAGTCCGGGTTTTTATCACCGGCCAAAGACAATAGAGGATCTTGTGGATATGGTTGTTGCAAGAGCACTTGACCATCTCGGTGTGGAGCATGATATTGGTGAACGCTGGAGTGGTTATGATGCGTGAGTTCATTCAGAAAATGAGAAATGCAGGACTTGTACAGGATATCGAGGAAGAAGTATCCTCGGTTTTTGAGGCACCTAAAATCGCCTCAAAAACAGACAAACTTGTTTTTTTCCATAAACTTGATGGGCACAGCAGGGGTGTTATGAATGTCACTGCAAGCAGAAAAGCGCTTTCTTTGGCTCTTGGATACGATGAGAAAGAGACTGTCAAAAATCTTGCTGATTCAGAATACAATGGCAATGTCACAAAAAAGGGTGATCTTAACATGCATCCTCCTGATCTTTTTTCAATCCCGATAATGAAACATTTCCCAAAGGATGCGGGAAGATACTTAACATCTGCAATTGTTTT
>NZ_JBSREC010000061.1:0-104919 GCF_055145805.1 Methanomicrobium sp.
TCAGATAATCATACAGCCATCCGGGAACTGATATTCCAAAATAGACCATAATAAGCAGTAGAAATACAAGTGCGATATGCATTCCCCTTCCCACAGGATAGTGCACCGGTCTTTTAATGCCATCCTGATCAGATTTGCAGGATAAAGAATTCCAGATGAATCTCAAAAGTGCAAAAGATCCAATTGCAATGAAAACAAGGATTATGATACCTGTCAGAAGATCAAATCTGACTGCTTCAAGCATGATAAAAAGCTTGGGAATAAACACAGGAAACAGGGGAGTCCCGATTATTGCCAGAGCTCCTGCAACAAGACAGAATGATGCAAAAGGCTGCATCTCAAAGGCATCACAGATCTGATCCTCCTCTTCGGGATTATCAGATTTATACTGTCTGTGAATAATACCTGCCGAAAGAAACAGTTCCGCCTTTGTAAGAGAATGTGCAAGTGTCTGAAACATTACCCAGAATACTGCCAGAGGCGTCCAGAAAGATATTCCGATCAATATAAGTCCCATATTCTCAATGCTTGAGCACGCAATCAGTTTCTTTAGGTTTTTCTGACGAAGCATCATCAGAGTACCGACAGAAACAGTCAGAACTCCAAACGCCATCAGAAAAAGACCGCCGGCCTCTGTTCCGGGGACCTGCCTTATAATTGCATAAACACGGATTATACCGTACATTCCAATATTTAGCAGAACACCTGACAGAACAGCACTCACAGCAGACGGCGCCTTTGAATGTGCATCAGGAAGCCAGGTGTGAAACGGCACAATCCCGCTCTTTGCGGAAAATCCGATAAATACAAAGAAAAATGCCGCAAGTGCAATCTTTGGATCAAACCCTCCTGATACAAGCATAAGGTCAGACCAGTTAAGGGTACCGGAAACCGATGTTCCTCTTGACATCTCAAAAAGGAATATAAGCCCGATAAATGCAAAGAGCATCGCAGTTGAGGCAATAAATATGTATTTTAAAGCAGCATCAATATTCTCTCTGGCAGAAAGACTGGCCACAAGCATAGCTGAAACAACTGTTGTAATCTCAGCTAAAATCCAGAATAAAACCAAATTGTCTGAGAAAAATACAACCGAGGTTACAGTCATAAGGATTGAAAAACCCCCGTAAAACAGGCCGAGACTCCTTGGGCTTAACTCTCCGGTCTCAATAAGACGCCTTACATACCCTCCGGCATACAGCGATGCCGCAAAGAATACAACAGATGATAACCCTGCTTCAAATGCAGATAAATGATCTATTCTGAAAAATCCGGTGGTACCGGGAATTGTTACAAAGAACATAAGATATCCCGATATTGCAAGATTTGCCAGTGCCTGACATATAAGAACCACCCTTTTCATATTGTGGGTCTTTAGTACCATAATCAGGGCAACTGCAATTAATCCTGTAATTAGATAAAAACCTGCTATCATTCTTTTGCCTCCTCTGACGGCCAGAGATGATACTGGATCAGACGCTCCTGATATTCATCAAGCGAGGAGTCAATTCCCACAGTGAGAATGGTAGTAAGAATTACAAGGATAATAAGATCAATAAGAATCATAACCTCTACAATTAACGGAAGTTCTGTTGCAAAACATCCAAATATAAGTACACCGTTTTCCATGGAGAGATACCCCATAACCTTTGTGATTGTCTTTCTACGGCTGAATGTGACAAGCATACCCATAAGCATCAGAGATACACCTACAACAGCACCGAGGAAAAAAAGCGGATTTACTCCTGCAAAATTTCCAAGGACTCGGGAAAATACGACATATACCATAAGCATCAGGCCAAGCGAAACTACAATAGAACCTGCAGGTTTTAAGTAGCTAAACTCAAGATCCCGCCTTATATGAATTTTTTTCTGAATCTTTCCTATAAATGAAGGTATCAGAATCACTTTTACCGCAAATGTGATTGCAGCAATTAACAGTAATGTATCCTCCTGCACCACTCCCCAGAGAACGCATGCAAGGACTGCAATCAGAAACGACTGAATCGAATATACCCTTACAAGAGCTGACAGGGTCCTTGTCGATATCGTCAGTGCAGCTGTTATCAGAATAAGGACAAGAATAATCCTTACAACATCTGAAAAAATCCCGGAAATCATGCAAATACCTCAATTATGATAGTAAGGGCTGAAAAGAAAAACGCAATCATAAACAGTGTTGGAATACTGAAAAAACGCATCTTTGACATCGATGACTCAAAAAGACCAATGATTACTGCAAGAACAGATCCTTTAATCAGAAATAAGACAGCAGCAATAAAAATTCCGGGAATCAAAAATTCTCCTGAATTAATTACCCCAAAAGGAACGATTATTCCTATTAAAAGCCCCATATAAACCGTTTGTTTTACAGAATGTGAAAGCTCCATTAAAGCAAGATTTCTTCCCGAATATTCAAGGATCATACCTTCATGAACCATTGTAAGTTCAAGATGTGTCTCAGGATTATCCACAGGTATACGTGACGTTTCAATGATCAAAATCAGAAATAATGAGACAGAAATCAGAAGAAGAGTCGGCACTGTTGCAATATCGGCAACAGAAGTCTTAGAGATCATCTCAAATATATCAAGAGTGCCAAGAACAGTTGCAAGAGCCGCTGCAACAACAATTATTGTGGGTTCTATTACAGTAGAAAGGCTCATCTCCCTTGAACTGCCCATCCCGCCGAAACTGCTTCCCGCATCAAGCCCTGCAAGCGATATCATGAACCGGCCAAATGCAAGAATATAAAGAAACAGTATAACATTGCCTATTCCGCCGAAAGATTCCGGTATAAATATTACAGGCACAAAAAGTGCTGCAAGGATCATAACAGCCATACAAACAACAGGTGTTGCCCGCATAATCCACGACGAGTTTTTTGAATAAACAACCTCCTTTGAGAGAAGTTTTGCAATATTGTAATACATCTGAAACAGAGGCGGACCCTGCCTTCCCTGCATTCCTGCCTTGACCTTTTTGACAATCGTCATAAAAAGAGGCGATAAAAAGAGAATTATTCCTGCATTTATCAGGCAATACATTATACTCTCACCCGATATCATGACACCACCCCCAGATACAAAATTACAGCAACAACAGTTATGAAAAGATACAGAAGATAAGTGTCAAGATTCCCGTTCTGAAGTTGTGATACAAGACCTGCAAATCTTTCAACTGCAGAACCCAGAGGTGTATAAATATATTCTTCAAAGAAACGAATCAGTTTGATACCCGCAGTTCCGGATTTAAAATTGCATCCTTCAGAGTCATAATACTCTTTTTCAACACTTTTTTTTGTCCGAAACATTGCAGAAAAAATAGTTACAAGAGGCTCTGCAAATCCTGCCGCAGTATATTCAATTCTGGATGCAGGCCTTCTTATACCACAGTCCCATGTAACACAAACTCTGTCCTCAGGGTGATTTACGGCCTTTAATGCAGCATAAACAAATGCCATTATAACCAGAAGAATAAGGCTTACAGACAGCATATCCGGAAGAAATCCGGGATATCCTGCAAATTCCATTATCTTATCAGAAAAAACACCTGTTATAATAGCAGCTGCGGCAAGCAGTGCCGGACCTGTAACTGCACTCATAGGCACTTCATGTGCCGACTCTGCCGCATCTGTTCTGGAAAGACCAAGAAATGAAATTCCAAATGCCTTTACAAAGCAGGCCGCAGACATTGCGCTTGAAAGTGCAAAAAGGGAAAGAACACTAAGAAGCATAAGCCGCATATACGGATCGACCTCATGGAATGAGTAGAACAGTGATTCAAATATCATAAGTTCTCCTGCAAAACAGCAGAGAGGTGGAATTGCCGATATTGAGAGTGCTCCTGTAAAAAAAAGCCCTGCTGTCTTTGGCATTGTTTTGATAAGACCACCCATCTCATCGATATTTCTTGTCCCGACCGAATGAACAACAGAACCTGCTGACATGAAAAGAAGTGATTTTACAATCCCGTGACCAAAGGCATGAAATAGTGCACCGGCAAGTGCGAGGTTTGCCAAAAACTCCTGTGATGATGACAAAAACAGCACATAAAGACCGATCCCAAGAAGGATAATTCCGATATTTTCAATGCTGCTGTATGCCAAAAGAGCCTTAATATCAGTCTCTTTCATTGCGTACATAACTCCCAGGACGGCTGATAAAAGACCAAATACAATAATTACACCGCCCCACCAGAGTTCCAGAGATAAAACATCAAAAAGCATCCTCAAAAGGCCGTATATTCCAATATTGAGCATTACTCCGGACATCAGGGCAGATATTCCCGACGGTGCGGCAGGATGTGCATACGGAAGCCATTTATGCAGCGGGATTACACCGGCCTTTATCGAAAACCCGATAAAAAGAAGACAGAAGACAATATCATTTAAAAATCCTGCTGAAAGACCCAGATCACTGAAGAGATAACTTCCCGAGGCACTGAAGAGAACTAAAAAACCTGCGATAACAAACACAGTGGACAACTGTGTCATTGCAAAATAGTACATTCCGGCTTTCTGCGTCTTTTTATCCTCGTAATTATACATAACTAAAAGAAAAGAAGAGACTGCCATAAGTTCCCAAAACGAAATAAAACCAATTATATCCCGCGCCATAAGGACAAGAGACATGGAGATTATAAACCCATACATCAAAGCATTTCGAGAACAAAGGCGTTTTGTATAATTATTTTGTTTCTCAGGCTCCATATCCCGGTATGTGTAAACAGAAACAGCACACGAGACTATACCAAGCAGGAGAAGAAATATTCCTGACAGCCTGTCAAGCCCGAAATACAGATTTATACCGGAACCAAATGAATAAAATCCCAAAATTATGTCACTTTTCTCTGCAATGACAAGAAGTGCTGCAGTTGATAAAATTACTGAACCAAAAACGCCTGCACAGCCAGATAATCTGTAAAGAGAAGCATTCCTGCCCCTTTCTTTGCAGGTTACTCCAAGTGATGCAACAACTCCTGCAACGGTCATCAGAAACAGACCTGAAAATACAAACTCTGCTATCAAATATTTAGTCCTCCGCTATAAATACATGAGAATCTGTCAGAAAAAAAGCCCTGGTAAAGAGCCCTGGCAAAGTAATTCTTCGTTAAATGTTTTTCAATTATTATCCAAATGAAAATAACTGCTCATCCCTTTGTTGTCTGATAAGAATAATTTTAATAATTACAATTGTTTTTAAAATATCCCTTTAAAATAGGTTCTTTTTCTCATAAGATAAACCTATTTCAAACAGAGAATATAAAAAACTAATATATCAGTGTTTTGGAGATATGACTGATATTTCTGTTTTTGCCGCGCGATCAGAGAAGATAACCATTATTAGTTATTTTTAAATGAACAACTGTATCCTTGCAAAGTCATCTGTCTGAAAATCCGGATACTATAATTTTAATAATTTTTAAAAAAATTATACAGGAGATTCATCCATACCAAAAATGTCTTTAAATTTTTTTTGTATTCCACTGAGGCATAGATGAACCTGCATGGAGAATCCCACCAAAATGCCATTACCAAGATATTGGCTATTAACATAGTCTGATAAACAGGGATTTGAAATTTAAGGAAATTATCATTCATGAAATTATTTTAAATTTATAATTTTAAAATGACTAATTATATTATCTATTTTCTCATGATATTTTGAAATATCCACAAAAGGACTCTTTATAAATTCAATCCTGATGGTATTTCAGACAGACAAATATGCGAGGTATTACATAAAGCAACATTATAAGAAATAAACGAGTCAAATAGACTGCAAAAAGAAATAATGTTTCCCTTTCTCTGCAAAAATACAACTTACATATTTCTTATTATTATAGGAAATGGAAAAACCTTTTAAATAATGCCTTTATTAATAACTACTGATAGATATTGGAGGGATCCAATAGTATCTCATAAAGGAATGCTAAGCAGAAATATTAGGAGGAATTGTAATGCTAAAAATGAATAAAGAAGAAGGATTTACAGGTCTTGAGGCCGCAATTGTATTAATTGCATTTGTGGTTGTAGCTGCTGTCTTCTCATACGTAGTATTGGGAGCCGGTTTCTTCACAACACAGAAGTCTCAGGAAGTTATCTATACAAGTGTAGATCAGGCAAGTTCAAGTGTCGAGATTTTAGGAGATGTATATGGTGTCGGAAACGATGGTGCCAGTTCTACATACATTGATAATGTTCGTTTCACAGTAGGACTTACAGCCGGTGGATCAGCGGTTGATTTCGGGAAAAGTACAGTTACTTACAGTGATACAAATAATGTATCAAAACTGAATCTTCAGCAGACTACTGCTTATGAAGATGCTGCTACAACAGTAGCTTTAGGCAACTGGGCAGTTGTTCTTGTTAAGAACCCTTCAGGCACAGGCACCGATCTGCTGCTTGAAAACGAAGAGCAGTTTGTAATTGTGACAAACCCAATTGATCAGATAGCCGCAAACAAGGAATTCCACATAGATCTTCGTCCGGCAGTAGGAACATCCTATACCATCACAAGAACATCGCCAGCGAAAATTAACGGAGTAAACACCCTCTACTAAGGAGATGATTAATATGTCAAAATTATTTAAATCTGAAGAAGGTTTTACAGGTCTGGAGGCCGCAATTGTTCTGATTGCATTCGTTGTAGTAGCAGCGGTCTTCTCATACGTGGTATTGGGAGCAGGTTTCTTCACAACACAAAAATCACAGGAAGTTGTTTATTCCAGTGTTGAAATGGCATCTTCAAGCATGGAGGTTTTAGGTGATGTATATGGAAACAGTACAGGTGAAGCCAATGCAAATATTGACGGTATCAGATTTGTGGTAGGCCTTACCGCAGGTGGTTCCTCAGTTGATTTCTCAAACACAAACCTTGTGTTCAGAAACACAACAGCAATTAAGGATCTTACAAACTCAAGTAAAATCTCAAGTTCATCATCTAATGTAGTAAATACATTAGACGAAATGATTGCAAAGGATTCTTACACCTGGGGTATAATCGATATTGCAAATGACAACAGTGATAAGGGATCTCTTCTTGAAAATCAGGAGCAGTTCACAATCTATGCAAAACTATCATCTGTTGCAATTGCTGCAAATGAAGCATTCAGCCTTGAAATACAACCACCAAAAGGATCTTCATATGCAATCAAACGCACAGCACCTGCAAAGATTAACAAAGTGAACATCCTATACTAAATTCTTTTTTTTTGCTTTTTTAAGAGGAACTTATGTTAAGAAACAATAACAACGAGGGATTCACAGGTCTCGAAGCCGCAATTGTTCTGATTGCATTTGTTGTTGTCGCAGCAGTTTTTTCATACGTAGTGCTTGGTGCAGGCTTTTTTACGACGCAAAAGTCGGAGGAAGTCGTACATACAAGTGTTGCGCAGGCATCTTCAAGTATTGAAATACTTGGCGATGTTTACGGAAACAGTACAACTGTCGGCGGCGCTGATGCAAAGATGGATGCCCTGAGATTTGTAACAGGTTTAACTGCAGGAGGTTCTCCTGTTGACTTTTCATCAACAACCATAACATTTTCAACCAAAGATATAGTCCAGAAAATTAACAATGTAACCGCTATTAGCAGCACATCCGCCAATGTAAAAGTTGATAAAAATGCAATAGGAGATAATGAATGGGGAATAATTGATATTGCAAACCCGACAGGAGACAGCTATGATTCACTTTTAGAAAATCAGGAGCAGTTCACAATATATGTTCAGCTTGGCACTGATACAGCAATAGAAAAATATCAGGAATTCAACCTTGAAATCCGGCCTGCAAAGGGTGCATCATATGGTATTAAAAGGAAGGCCCCGGCAAAGATCGATAAGATAAATACCCTCTATTAATTTTTTTTAACTCAATATCAATCAGGCCAATAAGAACATTCATTTCCTAAAAATACCGTTTTTTTGAAGTAGGACTGCCAAAAAAGTGTGTTATTTCAACAACACTTTAAATACCCAGAGATAAATTAATATATTATGGCTATTGACCAGTCGCAGGTTGACCATATAATTAGCGGATCATCTGCTGATGATCCGGATGTCAAACTTCAAAATCTTCAGGATGAAGTAGACCTCCTTAAAAAATCAGTAAAAAAACTACTTATTGATTTAAGGGAGAGACTTAATGAGACTGAAAATCCATTTATACTCTCCAACCCAGTCCTACAAACAGGTCTTCCCTCTGTACAAAAAAAAGAGGCAGTTCCTGTAATAGAAGAGAATACAGAATCTGAACCAAAAGAATCCAACACCATAGAAACTGCGACACAAAAGCCATCAGAAGAAGAACAAATGAATGAAATCAGGGGCCAGAACTATATGATATCTCCTGACAGAAATCAGGGAATTCCCCAAAATAATGAATACCCGACAAATCAATATCACGGAAATGTTCAGGATAAAGATACCCTTTTCCTTCTTAAAAAACAGATAGAAGATATAGAAAAAACCTCATTGAAGATACCTGTTGATACAAAACCAACAGAGCGTCCGAAACTTCAGAAACTTAACAGGCTTTTTGAATGGGTAAGAAGAATGGTTAAAAAATACGGCCATGACAGACTTCAGATCATGATAGAGTCATATCGCACAATGGGTTATATTTCTGATGATGCATGTGGCCAGGTAAAGGAAATCTCCAGGTTAATGCCGGAATCAATCGGCGATTCACATGATATCAATTCTGAAGAATTTGTTGCCGAACTTTATGTACTAAACAGAATTTTATCTCCTGACGATTCATCATTAGACAGAGAAATGATAGAAGTCATGATGGATAAAAGAAATGTCCATGAAAACGAGACTTTCGACAAGCAGACAAAAGTAAATACATCCGAAGAAGACTGGATAAATATGCTTGAAAATGTGTAATAAATAATTTATTATGTCCAGTGAAACATTTGCAACCGCCATATTTCTTATAACAGCAATCGTTGCTGCAGCTGTACTTGTAAATGCCTTCTTTCCTATCATATATCAGGCAACATCCACTTTTTCAGAATCCTCAAGTTCAGCAGACGAACGTTTGCGTACGGATATCAAAATAATAAATACATATGCAATAACCCCTGATTCAAAGATCTGGATAAAAAACATAGGTTCTGCAAAAATTGGAACAAATTCAATCAACATGTCAGATCTGTTTATCGGTGCAGAAGGTGATTTCAGCCTTGCTGCACTTGATCTTACAGGTTCACTTGACAACAACGAATGGAGCTACAGAATAGTACAGACAGACGGTAATAATTACTGGGATCCACGTGAAACACTTGAACTTACTATAAAGAGTACCTCAATACCTTCAGGTTCAGGAAATTATGTATACTTCAGTTTCGCCCTTCCAAACGGAGTGAGCATCTCACAGACATTTACAACGAGTGGTTAGATGGGAAGCGCAACGGTAATAGCAACAGCATTTGCACTAATTCTTCTGATGATAACAGCATATTTCCTGGTTGCAGTAGTACTGACAACAGCAGAGATTGTATCCTTTGCACAGCAGGACAGCTTAAACCAGCAGGAGCAACGTGTGAGAACTTCAATTACTATAAACGAGGCATCACTGGAACCGGCCACTTCAACCCTATATACCGAAATTCAAAATGACGGAAATGCAGCAATATCAGATTTTAAATATTGGGATATATTTACAGGAAATGACACTGCAAACTCTCCCAATTATTATTCCAGAGGAGACAGTACAGGAGAGTGGAATATAATCTCAATTGAGCCTGATATAATAAACCCCGGCCTTTTAGACCCACAGGAGGTCTTGAACATCTCAATAAAATATCCTGGCAACAATCCTTTATGGGTTCAGATAACCACACCTAACGGAGTGTCGGCATCAGCATACGTATGAGATCTGCTGAAAATTTAAACAATAAAACCAGAGGTTATAGTAATGTATGAAGATGGTGGAGAGCTCAGTGACCTGACAGGAGGAAACAACAGAAAAATACTCTCCACAGGAAACAACGAGATAGATAAAAAACTTGCAGACGGACTGCCCCTGGAATCCCTGACACTCATAGAAGGAGAGAACGATACAGGTAAGAGTGTGATGACACAACAGATTATCTGGGGGGCTATGAAAGGAGGTCTTAATGTTGAACTTTTCTCCTCCGAAAATACTGCAAAAAGTTTTCTTTCCCAGATGGAGTCAATGAGTCTGGATATCTCCGATTATTACGCATGGGGATACCTAAAGATTTTTCCTATGCACACCATAGGTTTTGAATGGAGCGAAGATGAAATGAGAGGAGTTTTAAAACGAATTATTTCTAAAATAAAATCAAGCAAAGCTGAAGTAATTATTATAGACTCACTGACACTTCTTACCGAATCAACCTCTCAAACTGATCTCCTTTCATTTCTGTCAACCTGTAAAAGCCTGGTGGATAACGGAAAGACCATACTTGTTACACTTCACACATATGCATTCGAAGAAGATACACTCGTCAGAATAAGATCAATATGCGATGCCCACATATTTATGAAAAAAGCTCTTGTCGGGGATAAATACGTGATGGTAATGGAAGTAATAAAGGTGAGAGGTGCAAGAAAAACAACAGGTAATGTTGTATCATTTGAAGTGCATCCGGGTTACGGAATGAAGATAATTCCAATGTCTACAGCAAGAGTATAAAGGATAGAAGATATGGCCACACTGAGTGCTAATATAAATCTCCCCTTCCAGCCTGAAGAAACTGACGATGATGAAGACCTTTATACAAATTATGAGTCTTCAGCCCTTTACAGGATGCTTCCTGCCAATGCAAAGGAATATGTTGCACAAAGCCCCCACCTTCTCGAATACCTTCAGATGTTTCCGGTAAACCTTTATGGAATACCTCTCTTTTTCTCGGAATTAAAAAGAGATCTAAAAAGCATGGAAAATCCAAATGTGATATATCCTGTCAATGAATTCACATTTATTCATATCTTTCCGGATCAGGACGATGTGAGAAATTACTACATTCCGATAGAACCCTCATTTCTTCACTCTGTGGCGGATGCCATGCCCCTTATCGAAAAAAAACTTGTCGATCTGATTGATGTTTTAGAAGATGATCCAATAACAGAAGAAGAGAGAAGAGAAGTTTTAAGACGTGTCTTAAAAGAGGTAGTCTACATAAAAAAACCTGAAGAGACATACGAGGCTTTAACTGGCGAAACCGGGGACAATGAACCGGGCATTAAGGATAAGTTAATAAAATTTTTAAACACCGATTTTACAGCTCAAAAAGAGACTGCAGAACTGGCCGGGAAAAATATTCCCCAGACCTCTGACGGAAAGGTGATTCTTACAATGGCTGAATTCCGTTCAATAGAATACCTTCTTATACGTGATAAAATTGAAATGGGAATTTTAAATCCCTTTCTTGCTGACCCTTACAATGAAGATATTACATGCGACGGAGTAGGTCCGATATTTGTGGAACACAAGATATTTAGCGGCCTTAAATCTGCAGTTGAATTCAAATATTCTGAAGAAATTGACACTTTTGTAATCAAAATGGCAGAGCGTATCAAAAGACCGATTACTTACAGAAATCCGGTTGTCGATGCAACTCTGCCTGATGGTTCGCGTATAAATATTGTATACGGTACAGAAATTTCAAAACACGGAAGCAATTTTACTATACGTAAATTCTCAGAAGAGCCTGCAAGCATACTGCAGCTTATTGAATGGAAGACAACAGACTACCTGGTTGCGGCATACCTTTGGATATGCATAGAATATGGCATGTCACTTTTCATGAGCGGTGAGACCGCCAGTGGGAAAACCACAAGCCTGAATGCACTTACAACCTTCATCGCACCCGAGGGCAAGATTGTAACAATTGAAGATACTCCCGAGCTTACTGTCCCGCACAAAAACTGGACAAGAGAGGTGTCAAAAGGAAAGGGAAAAGGAGAAGGAGAAGGCGGAGATATTACAATGTTTGATCTCTTAAGAGCTGCACTTCGTCAGCGCCCAAATTACATTCTGGTCGGTGAAATCCGTGGTTCAGAAGGAGCTGTCGCATTTGGTGCAATGCAGACAGGCCACCCTGTTATGAGCACATTCCATGCTTCATCGGTAGAAAAACTCATTCAGCGTCTTTGCAGTGACCCAATCAATATCCCAATGACACATGTCGATAACTTAAACCTTGTAATTATTCAAAGTGCTGTCAGAAGACCGGATGGAGCCAATGTAAGACGTATGCTCAGTATAAACGAACTTGTAGGATACGACCCTGAATCAGGTGGTTTTTCTTTTGTTGCAATATTTGTATGGAACCCGATTACCGATGAATTTGACTTTCCGGGAAGGGGAAGCAGTTATCTTCTTGAATCAAAGATCGCAACTCTTCTTGGTGTTCCGGACGATAAAAAATCAGAGATGTATTTTGAAGTGGATAAACGTGCAAAAATTTTACAAAGACTCCATAAAGCGGGTTATACAGGTTTTTGGGATCTTTACCACATGATGACAAAGATTAAAAAGCAGGGTTTGCTCAAAATCGAATTTTAGGCGTATCTTATGTTTGAAGATCAAATCGAGAGTTTTAGGGAGAAAAACGGAGGTAAAATTCCTTTTGAGGACACCTTAAAAGAATTAAAAAGAAAACTCATCGATATTGAAGAAGACAAGAAAATGGGAAATGACCTTTTATTTATGGTCACATATATGGCATCTATAACTACTGCCAATGTCTCAAGACCAGAAATTTTTGCCTACACTGCAGAAAGAAAGGAGTATATCCCGACAAAGTATATGAAACGAGTTGAATGCTTTGTTAAAAGATGGAATTACAGTTATGCCGAAGGACTTAGAATGGTTGCTGAAAGAGCCAGAAATGAACTGGTTTCGAGTCTTTTAAACCGTTTTGGAAACTCTATTGAATCAGGTGTACCCGATGAGGAGTTCTTAAGTGAAGAACTTGGTACTATCAGAAATGTATTCAGGAATACTTTTGAACAGGGAATTGAGATGCTCAAAAAATGGGGTGATGCATATATCGCACTCATGCTTTCAGCAGCAATTGTCGGCATTATCATAATGGTTTCTGTTGCCATATATGCCCCGGATGATCTTGATGCCACCTTAAATTCATCTTATTTTTTGACCATAGGCGTTTCTGCCTTTGGACTCATAACAATGTACAAATCAATTCCTGATGATCAAAAATGCCACAATCTCCCGTACGGCGGGAGTTACGAGCAGAATATGGTCAGAAAATTTGAGAGAATAATTATTCCCACAACGATTCTGACATGCATAATAATGTTGATAGCAGGAATTAACTTCGGTTTTATCTGTGTCCTTTTGGGAATCCTTCTTGCACCTCTTGCCATCTTCGGATGGCGCGATGATAGCAATATCATAAAACGTGATGAGGATTTTGCAGTTTTTATACGGGGTCTGGGTGCCATTATGGGTGGTCTGAGTATGACAGTCACACCGGCACTTGCAAAGGTGGACAGAAAGTCCCTTGTGGTCCTCGGAACTTATATCGACTCAGTATATTCTAAATTAAATATTGGTCTTGATGAAACTCTTGTCTGGAAAAAATTTGTTGTTGATGCGGGAAGCAACCTGATATACAAGTATTTAAGTATATTCAAGGATTCAATTGAACTTGGTGCCGGACCTGCAGAGGTGGCCCATATCGTCGCAACATCAATGCTTGAACAGACTCTTCTCAGACAGAAAAGAGAGATGTTTTCAATGGGTTTTATAGTCCTTTTAATACCCATGCATGTTGCAATGATAGGAATTTTCGCCTTTCTTTTTCATATTCTCCTTAAAATGGCCGCTGCCATTAAAAGTGTTATGACAACATTTGATGAGACAGCAGCAGCTCTTAGTTCCAGCTCAACAGGAGGACCTGGAAATTCTATGGCAATTAACATCTTTGCAAATTTTCCTGAAGACAAAATGCAGACCTATTTTATAATCACCATTATGATTATAACAATATCAAATATAATTGCAGGAAAGTTAGTAAAAGGGGGAGACCGGTATATGCTCTACTTTTTCGGTAGTATTTTATTTACACTGACCGGATTAGTATATATTGCAACTCCGATTTTCGTGAACATTATGTTCTCTATACCGGGTTTTGAGGCGGTTTGATGACAGAAGCGGGTGATTCAAGAAGACGGCTTATTATGATGATGACCATCATACTTGCAGGTACAGCAGTAACATTTATTGACCTGAGTCCTGTTGCTGTAATCTTTATAGCTCTTGGAATCGGCCTCGTAATGCTGTTTGCCTTAAATATGATATCATTTGAGGAATTAAAAGATACTATCTCCTCTCTAAAAACAAAACTGAATCAGCCTGTAAACTTAAAAACCGAAAAGTCCAAAAAATCCCCTGAAAATGATGAGAATACAGCAGGAGCAAAATCCAATAAAAATGAACTAAAAAAAGAACTTCCTTTTGCACCCCTGTTTAGAAAATTGCCGTTTGTTAACAGGAATTCCAAAGAAAAAAAACAAACTGATAAAGAAGTTAAATCATCCAAAAAATCTGTTTTTTCAGGCATTTTTGGACTATTAAGCAAGAAAAAGGAAGCTGAAACTAAAAACAAACAGATTGATGAACTTCTGGATAAGACCCTGAGCGGGGAATCACCCCCCATAGAAATTCCAGCAGGTGATGAGGATAACGAATTCGGAGATTTTGACAATTTTGATCTGGGACTGGAAGAAAACAACACAACCGAGATCCCTGAAGATCAAAACATAAAGGGATTTGAAGATGAGATTCCTGATTCGACAATTGCAGATATTCTTGCAAAAGAAGGAATAGAACTGGAACTTGATGACGAGGAATTTCCAACAGGATCTTCTGACGAAGAGGAAACAGAAAGCCAAAAAATTTCAGACTCGGGAATTGGAGATATTGACGAACTTGACGATGATGTTTCAGGTTTTGATCTTGATGATAACGAATTTGGAGATTTTGATGACATTGATCTTGATGAACTTGAGCCGGAAGATGAGATTGATCTTGGTGACGAAGATGCTATTGAAGATGTGGAAATAGGTAACTCAGAAGAAGAATCTGCAGAACCTGAAGTTGCACTTTTGGAGGAAGACGATATACTTTCCGCACCGCCAAAAGAATGGACACAGACAAAGACCGCAGGAATGGCAGAGTCTGAAGAGAATATGTTTGAAAATCCTACATCTCTGTCACTCGGTGGAGAGACTGACGATGAGGATCTCTTTGATATGCTCAAATCGGATACGAAAAAAGTGGTTTCTGTTCAGGAAACCAGCCTTGTCCGTGATCTGCTAGATGCTAAAATCAACACCGAAGAACTGGTGGAAGACCTTGAAGGTGTCCTTGAACAATTCGGAGTTGAAAAAGAGCAAATAAAAGGAAAAAACAAAATTAGTGATGAAGGAGATATAAATGACCAGAGCCTATATTAAAAGAGGTTTTAATTAATATGACGCAGCTGCCTGTAAAACTTGAATATGAAGGTAAATGGGCTTCATTAAAAATTGATCTTGATGAAGAAAAATTAACTATTCCTGAGCCTCTTTCAGCTGAAATAAAGATAAAAGCAATAGATGATCTTGAAGAGAAAAAAAATGTACTGACTATAAACACAAAAAAAGGCGAAACAATAAAACTTGCTTCTGTTCCAAAAGTACTGCAACTTTTGAAACGTGCAATAATCATGGGCTGCACCGCATACAGGCTGACTGCATACTTTATGTCACCCGCAATAAGAGGGGGTGTCATGGTAAAAGATTCAAAATGGGAGAAAGGCGCAATAGCCGTTCTTAAAACGGGGATCTGGTTTGTAAGTAAGGAAAAACAGGTATGCATTCCTCTTGATGAAGTATCAGGCATAGAACTTGCAAAAAGAGAAATTCAGGGAAGAGAAAGTGATGTTGTTCAAATCAGTCATGTAGAAAACGAAGAGGTAATTACAAGTTTTGTTCTTTGCCCGCTGACTACACTTCAGATACTTTTCAACTACCTTAAGGACGCAACAAAGGATCTTGACGTATCCTCAGGAGAACTTGACGGCATGTCTGCACAGGTGGCAATGCTTGTATACAGCGGAATGGATACACATGCAATTGAAAATATGATCAGTATATCAAACAAACAGATAGAATCAATTTATGATAAATTAATTGAAAAAGGGCTTGTTGACGTTGTAATGACAAGACGGGAAGTAAAACTTACAACCAAAGGCGTCAGATTCGTAAATGAATCTGTAAAAACATAATTATTCATCCCATATATTTCTTAAAAATTAACTTAAAACGAATAATAAGACAGTTCTTTGAAAATAACACATGTGTTTTTCACATCTAATAAATCAAAAGAATGTATTTTTTTCTTTATCTAGCTTTCAAGTGCGTTTTATTTCCGAATACATTCGATAACCTTAATAGGATTCATAAACGAAGTAGTATTGATTCACAATGGGAAGGATCCTTGTTGTAGACGATACGATGTTTATGAGAACTCTTCTGAAAAATATTTTATTTTCAGGTTCACATGACATTGTCGGGGAAGCAGAAAACGGCGAAGATGCCGTTGAAAAGTACAAGGCGCTTAAACCAGACCTTGTTACTATGGATGTAGTGATGCCTAAAATGAACGGAATTGAAGCACTAAAAGCAATAATGGCTGCTGACCCTAATGCCAAAATTGTCATGTGTACTGCCGTAGGCCAGGAACAGATGGTTAAACTTGCAATAAAAACCGGAGCAAAGGGTTATATTGTAAAACCATTCCAGGCACCCAAAGTGCTTGAAGAAGTAAATAATGTATTAAATTCATAAAAAAAATGATCAGAGTTCTGATTGTTGATGACTCCGTATTTATGCGTACGGTACTTACCGACATTCTGAAAAAAGATTCTTCAATAGAGATTGTAGGAACTGCAGAAGACGGTATAAAGGCATTAAAGAAGATAGAAGAGCTATCTCCGGATGTCATCACACTGGATATTCAGATGCCAAATATGGACGGCATAGAAATGCTGGATCATATGCATTCATTAGAGAATCCGCCTAAAATATTGTTGTTAAGCACCCTTACATCTAAAGATGCAGAGCTTACTAAAAAGGCTCTTGACCTGGGCGCAGACGACTTCATGTTAAAACCAAGAAATCTTGGAAAGATTAGAGGAATTGAATCAGAACTGGTCACAAAGATTAAACATCTGATCACAATACCATCTGTCCAGAAAAAAATTAAACTGGATAATATTGCAGCAGAAAACCTTGTTTTAATTGGTTCATCGGCAGGAGGGCCACCTATGCTTGACTCCATTGTATCTTCATTAAAACCTGATATTAATGCAGCAGTAGTAATAACACAGCATATGCCGGCAGGTTTTACTGCCTCACTTGCTCAGAGACTTAACAGAATATCACCTCTCGAAGTAAAAGAGACAGAAAACGGTGATATTCTCCAAAAAGGGAAAATATATGTCTCAAAAGGGGGTTATCACACCATAATATCCGCAACCCTCGATGATTCGGGGAATATAGGCGGAAAGATTACCCTCTCCAAATCACCTCCTGTTCATGCAGTACGACCTGCAGTGGATAAAACATTCTGTTCTGCAGCAAAGGTTTACACCAACAGAATCGCTGCCGCAATCCTTAGCGGTATGGGGAGTGATGGCGGGGAAGGTCTGGCTGCAATAAAAAGTGCAGGTGGAAGAACACTCGTTGTAAGAGAAGAAGAATGTCTGGTATATGGCATGGCACGTTCAGCACTGGAAAGAAAATGTGTCGACAGAGTCCTGCCGCTTAAATCAATACCAAGAGATCTTATGAGATCTGTTTCCGAAACGAAGTGATTACATATGACTGATGAGGAATCCTACAGAAAACTCTTTGTTGCAGAATCTATCGAGAATCATGAAAATATTGTAAACAATATTCTGGTTCTTGAAGAAGGCTCGGATGATGCCGCAATAGATGAGATTTTCCGGTCTGCTCATACTTTAAAAGGGATGTCTGCCTCGATGGGATATTCCGAAATGGAACATCTCTGTCATATGATGGAAAATGTATTCCATTCAATCAGAAGCGGCGAGATAGATATTTCACCTGAATTAACCGATCAGCTCCTTGCATGTACAGACAGAATAGAAGAGATGATTGAAGATATAGAAAACGGTGGAGACAGTTCAGCAATAGAATCGGGTGATTTGATTACCGAACTGAAAAAAATTGAAGAATCCGGTAAAAACGGGAAATCTGGTGAAAAAAACCCGAACAGTAAAAAATCATCAGATGAAGAAATGGTTAGTAAAATATTGGGGGATATGACTGTTCCTGAGGAAGAAGAAACCAAAAATACTGATAAACCTGATGATGCTCAGGGAAACTCATCAACAATACAAAAATACCCGCGATATAAAATAACAGTCACTTTTGAACCGGAATGCGGGATGAAAGATGTCAGGGCATTAATAGTCCTTCAGAATCTTGAGGATATCGGAGATATAATCTCCAGCAATCCTTCAGTTGAACAACTCGATGAAGGAATAATAAATGATTCCCTGGAAATAATGATTGAGAGCGAATCAGGGGAAGAAGCATTAAAGAGTGCCGCAACTGTAACAGATATCTCTAATATTGAAATAGAACTCCTTGAAGAAGATTTAAAAGTCACTTCCCCTGTTTATACCCTTAATATTACTATATCACACGAATCAACAATGAAGGATATCAGGGCAATGATAGTTCTCCAGAATCTTGAAAAACTGGGCAGGATTCTCTCATCAACACCTACTGCTGAGCAGATAGATGAAGGAGAAATAGGAGATTCTTTAGAAGTTGTAATATCAAGTGACTCTCCTGAAAGTGATCTGATAAGAGCAGCATCAGGCACTGATATGGAAGAAGTCCTTATAAAATCCTCATCTGAAATTCAGGAAAAAGGCGAATTAATACCTCAGAAATCTGAAACAGAAGTTCCTGATATTATTATACAACCCGCCTCTAAACCTGAAGCAGAAATTTCTGAGGGAGGAATCGATAAAAAGGCCATAAAAGAAAAAACAGGAGATTTGAGCAGGAAAAAAGAGGTCAAAAATATAAGAGTTGATATCAACCGTCTTGACCAGATGATGAATCTTGTTGAGGATCTCGTAATTAACGGCGGGAGACTCAAACAGATTTCAAAAGAATATCAGATAAAAGAGATGGATGAGGCTCTTAACATGGTCAGTCGCTCAATATCTGATCTTCAGAATCTGATGATGTACATCAGGATGATTCCTCTCAATCAAATCTTTAACCGCTTTCCCCGTGTTGTCAGGGATGTCGCCCACCATGACGGAAAAGAAGTTGATTTTATCATGACAGGAGGTGAGACCGAACTTGACAGAAGTGTCATTGATAACCTTGGAGACCCGCTTCTGCACCTGATAAGAAACGGTGTAAATCACGGTATTGAGACACCTGAACAGAGGGTGGCCGCAGGAAAACCAGGCAAAGGCATCCTTAGGCTTTCTGCATACAGGGAACAGGGAAATGTCATAATTGAACTCAAAGATGACGGAGGAGGAATTAACAGGGATAAGGTTCTTTCAATCGCAATAAAAAGAGGACTTATATCAAAAGAAGATGCTGAAAGCTATCCAGAAGCAGATATTCCTGACTTCCTCTTCCAGCCGGGATTCTCAACTGCAGAGACAATCACAGACATCAGCGGAAGAGGTGTGGGACTGGATGTTGTAAAAAGTGCAATAGAATCTCTAAAAGGAACAATTAAAGTGGACACAACTGAAGGAGAAGGAACAACATTTACTCTTACCCTGCCGCCTACAATGGCAATTATCGAAGTAATGATGGTAAGAATTAATGATAAAAGATGTGCAATACCTATTAATGCAGTTGTAGAAGTTGCAAAAGTTGATTTCACTAAAGTGACCCAAATTGGAAAAAGTAAAGCCATTCTTCTCAGAGATGAAGTTTTGCAGATAAACAGGCTTGACCAGATGTTCGGACCTGTAAATAAAAGCGAAATTGTAGTAATAGTCCAGTATAAAGGAACGAAATCCTGTATTCCTGTCGATATAGTCGATGGTCAGCAGGAAGTCGTAGTAAAGCCTGTCAGCAACATCATAGGAAACTGTCCGGGAGTGGGCGGCGTGACAATCCCCGGTGATGGAGATGTTGTGCCTATTCTTGATGTTAATACAATGATTGTAAATTGAAAATAAAAGGAGATTTATAAATATGGAATTAAATGCAAAACAACTTGACGCAATGAAAGAGCTTGGTAACATCGGTGCTTCACATGCCGCAACATCGCTTTCCACAATGCTGATGTGTGAGATTGATATGACAGTACCTGAAGCACTGATTGTTGATATCGCAGACATTTCAGATTACTTTGGAGATGAGATCTCAGCACTTGTGGTTTTTGAGATTCAGGGCGAACTTCACCCTGGCGGGTACGTGGTGCTGCATCTTCCAAAAAGTTCAGCTATAAGACTGACAAATACAATGCTTGGCTCAACAGACATGGATCGCGAGTTTAATGAGATGGATGAGAGTGCTCTTCTTGAAGTTGGAAACATCATGGTTTCCCAGTTTCTGGATGCAACTGCAACACTGCTCGGCATAGTCATGCTTCCCTCTCCCCCGGCAATAGCAATAGATATGGCTCATGCAGCATTTGCAAATGTGGTCTCTATGATAGCAGGAGACATCAATGAAATTATTCTCTTCAAAACAGAACTCACATCACAGATGCATGAGATTGAAAGTACAATTGTTATGCTTCCATATGATAATACACTTGGACAGATTCTCGATCTTCTGGATAAACTGGTAGATCTAAAGGACTGAACAGAGTTTAAGAGAATAAATATGGCTGAAATATCCCCGGAAAAAAAGCCTGTTAATGTGGGAATTGGAGAATACCACATCGGCAGTTTTCACATGACATCAATCGGTCTTGGTTCCTGTGTAGCAGTGGTTCTGCATGACAGCAAAAGGGCTACAGGGGCAGTTGCACATGTCATGCTTCCTGAAAGCAATGGCAAAAATGAAAGACCGGGAAAGTTCGCAGATACTGCAATACCAATTCTTTTTGAAGAACTTATAAAATCAGGAAGCAATAAAAGGGATATTTGTGCAAAAATTGTAGGCGGTTCGAGCATGTTCAAGCAGTTTAAAGGCAATCTGGACATCGGCGGCAGAAATGTTGAAGCAATAAAAGCAGCTCTTGAAAAATATCATATCACCCTTAAAGCTGAAGATGTCGGGGGTAATTCCGGTCGCTCAATTACATATAATCCTTCAAATAACGGTATTGTCGGAATCAGAAGAGCTGATGGAAAATGCATAGAAATCTGATTATTCTTATCTCTGTTTTTATTCTATTTGTTCCGGCATCAGCAGAAATTACCGGTTACTGGCCGGGACATGGTGATAATTCTATTAGTACAACAGATGTCAGAGATATCACCAACGGACCTGAAGAAAGTGTTATTTTTGCAACATCTAACGGTTTGTCAATATTTCAAAAAGGCACGTGGACAATCCTTCACTCAAAAGCCAGGGACAGAAGAGGATATCTTGAAGGAATACCTCTTAATGATTATGTAAAATGTATCGAGTATGACAGCTACAATAATCTCTGGCTTGGCTTTGGCGACGGCATACAAATATATGACGGATATACTGCACCAGTCACTCTGAAGTATCCGCAAAGGACTCTCATAAGCTATTCAATAAACGATCTGCAGTCACTGGGGGATCAGATGTGGATTGCTGCCGGAGAATCAGGCGTCTACTGCTACCAGAATGGCGAATGGAAATGGTTTGGACCCCTGGCGGATAACGGCCTTTATGCAAACAGAATCACAAGTATGGCAGTTGATTATTCTATAAACACTCTTGTTCTTACATCAGCATATCAGGGCCAGTATATTCTTTTAAATGATGATCCTGTAAACCCGCATTTTAAAAAAATTGATGAGCCTCTTATCGCAGAAGACATGAAAGAAGTACGTACCAATCATCTTGGAGGTGTATATTTCTTCAATCAAACCGACATTGTTGCTTACAGTCCAAAAAATGGTTCTTCACATGTGCTCAATGTAAAAGATCTTTCCGGCTCATCAGACCATATATCGGATATAGCCTCAGCATATGATGGAAAATTAATAATAGGCACTAACTACGGCCTTTATGCATGGAGAGACGGGGCTGTGACAGACTCTCTTTTTAGAAAGGATATTGCAAACAATCAGATTAAAAAAGTTTTTGTGGATTCCCAGGGAAGATGGTGGTTTACAAATAAACTTATAGCAGGATACTATTACAAAAAAGAATTTGAGCCTGTTATCTCATTTGAGATCTTTTAATTACCATTTACCCTGAAAAAACAGGAATTTATTCCTGAATCTTTATTACCTGTGCCGCATACTTGTCAAGTGAATCGAAAAAAATATTCTTTGCAGTTTTTTTCCTTACTTCATCACCGGAGAATATATCCTTAATCAGATAATCAATAGCAACCAGATAGAAATTTAGTGACTTAAACCTCTTTTTAAGCTCTTTAAACTGGGCTTCAGCCTCACGTTTCTCATCCCTCATAATAAATAAGGCCAGATCAAAAAGTTGTATCAGATAATGCGGCATTCCCTTCAAAAGGGCGGTCTCCCTAAAATCATTATATGAATTTTTGCTGTTTGATAACAAAGATAGCTTAATTCCATAATACAATGGTTCAAGGCTATTCGGATTCTGCTGTGTCATCTGTTTTACGACACCTGCCGCACCCACACCGTCACGCTTCTCAAGTTTTAAGTAAAAATTTTCCCTGAGAAAATCCTGATCATTATAATATTTGTCTATTGCATAAACTAAAAGCTGGGTCCTTTTCTCATCATTACTGTCATTTTTAGCCTTTTGAATCCCAATTTTCAAAAACCACTTTTCATTTGGAAACCAGTCCAGAGATTTTGTAATAATAACCCAGAATGCACGCTCCATCATCTCATTATCACGGATGTCAAGCTGTTTCAAACGAAAAACAGGGGGTTTAACTCTTGCAAGCTCAATAAGAGTCTCTCTTGCACGAAGTTCAAGCCTTGAAGGCGGAGAATTTGCTCCTCCCAGACCATTCTTCTTTGAATCTATCTCAGAAAGACAGTAATAACAATAAGATATGTAAATTCCTATTCTGGAATCGTATTTCCAGTATTCACCAAAATATTCTATTGCTTCCTTGTACCTTCCAATACCCATCATCTTGATGCCGGAAAGAATTTTTAGAGTGGAACGCCCGGATTTTTTTCTTTTGCATCTCAGAGCATTTTTTATAATTTTTTCGACAAATTCAATTTTTTCCGCTTCTTTGCTTGACATCATGAGGTGATATGCCATCGCATCAATGAATTCATCATAAGTGTTGTTGTCAATATCCGGAAATGCATTATCCAGAGCTGACATCACATGACCAAAAAAAACAGGAAGATTTGAAGCTATTTTATCAGGACTTTTATCAATATATGCAAAAAGATCACTTTTTAGAGAATCAACCTTTTCATATCTGATTGCATCTGTTAGTCTCTCCCCCCCAGGCATTATATTCCCACCATATCAATAATATAAGCTATCTCCTTTTAAGGATTAAATATTATGTTTTACTTATGTCAGCATAATAATACTCGCCGGAGGAACGCTGCTCCCTGTCAAGGTAACTTCCGGGCTTATTTATCCTTGGCCTTCCGCTCTTATCCCTTCTGAATGTAACACCCAGCTCCTTTAGGAAATAGTTCATTCCTTCCTGCATGTCAAAGGGCCCTACAGCCTTTCCACTGATTCCCGGCTGACCATCAAATACCAAAAGTCTCTCGCTGATCATGTCAATCACATATATATCATGATCAATAACCAGAACTCCGGAACCACTGCTCTCAGCATGCCTGCGGAGAACACGGGCAAGCTTTACACGCTGTTCCACATCAAGATGCGCACTTGGTTCGTCAAGGATATACAGATCAGCCTGCTGTGCAAGACATAATGCTATTGCAACACGCTGGAGTTCTCCACCGGATAACTGATCCACACCTGACTGAAGTATTTTTTCTAAGGATAAAGGTTCAATTATCTCATGCAAAAAGTGTGATGTATCAAATCTGCTTGTAGTTCTCCTTAAAAGAAACTCAACAGTATCATTTGAGTCCGTCTTAATATACTGCGGCTTAAAAGCAACCTTTACAGTTGACGAAAGTTCTCCGGAATCAGGGGTGTCAACACCTGCAAGAAGTTTTGCAAAAGTACTTTTTCCAATTCCGTTTGCACCCACAACACCCAATACTTCTCCTGCTTTGATATCCCCGCCTTTTACTTCCAGATGGAAAGAATCACCATAACTCTTCTCAAATGCGGGGAATTCATACAGAGTCTCTCTCTCATTTTCCCTCTTATGAGCCCGTGTCTCAAAGGTTACAGAATAATCCCTGATTCTTACGTTTTCCTCTGTCAGAAATCCTTCAAGGTACTGATTGATGCCAACTCTTACTCCCTTGGGCTTTGTAATAATACCAAATACCGACGGACTTCCATATGCCACATGGATATTTTCCGCAAGCATATCAAGAATTGCAAGGTCATGTTCAACAATCATTACATGGCTTGTTTCAGCAATCTCACGGATGAGCTTTGCCGCAGCCATTCTCTGATATATATCAAGATAAGGTGTTATCTCATCAAGGAAATAAAAATCAGCTTTTCTGCTAAGACATGCTGCTATTGCAACACGCTGAAGTTCTCCGCCGGAGACATTACTTACTTCACGATCAATAATGGAATCCAGCTTTAATTCTTCAATATAGCTGTCAAGACATCCTTTCTCATCAGTGGATTTTAAAAGATCTATGACTTTGCCGCTGAAAACTTTTGGAATGAAATCAATATACTGGGGTTTTACCGAGACCTTCATATTTCCTGAAGAAACCCTCTGAAGGTAATCATAAAGTTCAGTCCCTGCATATTTTTTTATCACTTCTTCCCAGGAAGCCTCTGTTTCAATCTGCCCCTGATTTGGTATTAGCTGACCGGAGAGAATACTGACCGCAGTACTTTTACCAATACCATTGGCACCCAGAATGCCTGTTACCTTCCCTTCTACGGGAACCGGCATTCCATACAGGGCAAAACCATTCTTACCGTATCGGTGTGTCGGATATTCAAGCTCTTCAGGGAGCGTTATTATATCCAGTGCATCAAACGGACATTTTTTTACGCAGATGCCGCAGCCTACACATAACTCTTCAGATATTGCGGCTTTCCCATTCTCACCGATAGTTATTGTTTCATCCCCGGTTCTCACACGCGGACAGTAGAGAATGCACTCTTTGCCACATTTTTTTGAATGGCATCTGTCCTTATGAACCACTGCTATTCGCATATAATCATCCTAAAATCAAAAAATAAGACCAAAATGGTCTTTTGTATTGTTTACTGAAGATTCAGTTTCAATCTAAATGCCAGTAAGACATCTTTTAGATAAAATGCCTGAAATATTGGCATTTTTTACATTTATTCATATTATCCGGATATTAGTATTTTCAAAGTGTCAGGAGAATTGTCCAGGATATAAACCAGAATGCAAATGCCATAAAGCCCTGATAAAACCAGTCTTTTCCTCCAAGTTTTGAGTAATCAATTCTCATTGCGATAAACACATGTTTCTGAAACACAATTCCTGCCAGCAAAAGAAGAAGACCTAAGATAGATCTGGGCTCGCCTGTAGCCGATGTCGGATCACCAATTACGAGGTATGAGATAACACCTGTTGCAATACCCATAAAGCACGCAACACCGGTACGAATCATACGCTCGCGGTGACCTTTCATCTTATCTACAGGCGTTTTTTTGACTTCTTTTAACTCAATTATATCTTCTGAAATATTTTCCTCACTCATGGAGATACCAGTGACTATTTTTTGGTTTTCAGACAATATGTAGTTTGGTATATAATGGCGACACAAAAAGGAATGAGCGGCATTGATCTTAATGCCATGCTCTTTGAACTGAAATCCTGCCTCCCTTTATGGATTGGCAAAGTTTACCAGTACAATATCAGTACTTTTGGTTTTAGGTTCAACGGAGATGACCGCCAGAAATACAGCTCAATTATCGAGTGCGGCCGGCGCGCCCATCTTACCGGAACTCTTCCGCCTGCACCAAAAAATCCGTCAGGTTATTCCATGTTTCTCAGGAAATACATATCAGGCGGAAAAATTCTTGCTATAAACCAGTATGGAATACAGAGAATATTTGATCTGACAATAGGAAAAACCGAGAAGAAGTATCACTTAATCTTCGAACTTTTCGATGATGGAAATGCAATATTGTGCGATGAAGACTATGTGATCATAAATCCTCTGAAAAATCACAAATTTAAGGACAGAGTGGTACTGCCGGGCACAACTTACATATTCCCGGGAGAAAACACTGATCTATACACCGTTTCTGATATTGAGACAAAACTAAAAAAATCAGACAAAAATCTTGTCAGGACACTGGCATCTGCCCTTATGATGGGGGGCAGTTATGCAGAGGAGTTATGCGAAAATGCAGGACTTGATAAGAATTCGGATGCATCTTTGGCAGACCCCAAAATTATTCTTAATGCATTCAGGGATATAATAAAACGAACCGAGACAGATAAAAATCCTGTAATAACAAATTCAGGCTGCTGGCCATTTTTGTTTTCCAGTGATAAACAGGTATCCGAATTTGAATCCTACAACATTGCTCTTGAGAACTATTACCCGCTTCCGGAATCAAAACCGGAAGAGTCCAAACCAAAGCTTTCAAAGGCAGAAATAATAAGAAACCGACAAAAACAGGCTATTGTAGGATTTGAATCAAAAATTTCTGATCTTGGAGCTAAAGTGGATCTGATTTATGCAAACTATCAGTTTATTTCAGATATTATCAAAACACTTGAAGATGCAAGCAAGGATTATTCCTGGCAGGAGATCGAAGAAATCTTAAAAAACAGCAATACTCAGGCTGCAAAATCTATCTCACAGGTATATGTACAGGATGCCTCAGTTGATGTTGATATAGACGGAAAAAAGATCAGAATCTATGTTCATGAAAGTATTGAGGTCAATGCCAACCGCTACTACAGCGGGATAAAAAAATACAAGAAAAAGAAAGCCGGGGCCCTAAAGGCAATGGAAAGATTTGTCGTAAAAGAAAAACCTGAACCAAAAAAGGAATTTGCTTTATTGAAACCTAAATGGTATCACCGCTTCAGATGGTTTTATACAAGCGACGGGGTTTTGGTAATAGGCGGACGTGATGCAGGAACAAATGAGGATCTTGTAAAAAAATACATGGAAGGAGACGACAAATTTGTTCATGCCGATGTTCACGGAGGAAGTATTGTAATCGTCAAAGGGGATACCAAATGCTGGGATGAAGTTACCCAGTTTGCAGCATCCTACTCAAACATCTGGAAAGCAGGACATTTTTCGGGAGATGTATATGCCGCCGACCGCCGGCAGGTAAGTAAGACTGCAGAGTCTGGCGAGTTCGTTGCAAGGGGTGCATTTGTGATAAGAGGTGAGAGAAAATACTTCCATAGTGTGCCTGTGGGAGTTGCAATAGGTCTTCAGTATGAACCTGCAGTTGCAGTTATAGGAGGACCTATATCCGCAGTTAAAAACAGAGCAAAGTACTATGTCATCTTAAAACCCGGTACATTTGAACCAAATGATTCTGCAAGAAAAATATTAAAGGCACTAAAAGGAATGATTCCTGCCGGGGAACAAAAAGAACTTAAAAATGTCCTGAATACTGAAAAAATTGCAGCATTTGTTCCTCCGGGCGGATCGGATATTATCGGTGACTGATAAATGAAAGCAGAATATGGTGAATTAAAAAAATCATCAGGTGAAATCAGACTTTTTCCTGAAAACACCGATGACCTCTGGCACCTTGAACACCTTATATCAGCAGGCAGTCTTGTCTATGCAACAACTTTCAGAAGTCTTGAAAGTGCAACAGATAAAGCAAGACCCGAAAAGATCGAAAAAAAGCCGGTACGCCTGGGTATAAGAGTTGAAAAGGTTGAGTTTCACCATAATGCAAACAGACTGAGAATAAGCGGCATCATAGAATACGGCCCGGACAGTGGATTTTTTCATACACTCAATGTTGAAGAGGGATATGAAATCTCAGTTGTGCAACACTGGAGCCAGATTGATCTTGAAAGAGTGAAAAGAGCTGTAAAATCGTCATCTTTCGGACTTGTTCATGTAATTTCAATTGAGGAAGGAGAATGCGAGATCTACAGAATGAGACAGTTCGGACCGGAATTTGCAAAATCATTTTTAAGCGGTTCAGGGAAACGTGAGGGTCTGAACAACAAACAGGCTTTTTTTGAAGAGATACTTGAGATAATAAACCAGACAACAGGACCTCTAATCATTGCAGGACCCGGATTTATAAAAGATGACTTTCTGACTTTCATAAGATCAAAAGACAAAGATACCGCAGGAAGATGCATAACTGCAGAGACCAGAAGAACCGGAAGGGGTGCTGTACAGGAAGTCATCGGACAGGGAATTTTAGAAAAAATTACCGAGGACATTCAGCTAAAACGTGAGGTTCTGGCAATGGAGGAGCTGATTAAAAGAATATCATCCGAAGGAAATGCAACATACGGAATCAGACAGGTCAAATCAGCTGTTGATTTTGGTGCAACTGAACGTATACTTGTATGTGACACGATGATAAGAGAAAATTCTATTTCACAACTCCTGGAAAAAGCTGAAACCATGCACTCGGAAGTTGTCGTCCTTTCAACAGAATTCGAACCGGGAAAACAGCTTTTTGCACTTGGCGGCATTGCCGCACTTCTAAGGTATAAAATTTAAACTTTTGAATGAATCCGGTTTTTGCATAAACATTTTTTTGAGATTTGCGGTGAAATCTTAAATATATATAATAAGTATCTATCATTATGACTGACACTGTCAAAAACAATCCACTCAGAGTTGTCGCTGCTTTAATTCTCGGTGTGGTTATGGGAGTAATCGGATTTTTTATTGTCGCATTATTTTTCGGACTTATAGAAGATATGTCCGGATTTAAAACAGGCATTACTGCTAATTTTTCTGAAAATCTGCTTAGTGCAGTACTTCTTTTGGTATTTGTTATTGCAGGAGCAGGATACTTCTACTGGAAAGTTTCAACAACACCGCCGTCAAACGAACAGATTGAGACAGAGTGAATGCCGGATATCATTAAAAATAAATTAAAAAAAAGTTCATGAAACTAATGTTTCATGTAAAATTATTATTCCTCTTTTGCTTCTTCGACGGGTTCTATATCCTGCTTTTCAGGTTTTTTAAATGATTCTTTAAGAACGATCTCTTCAACACCGTCAACATACTCAAAGATCTGGTGGACTGCCATTCCCTTGCCCATCATCCAGCGCTGATCATATGTAATTCCCGGCGGGAGAACAACTGTCAGAATACCTTTGGTTAACTTCATATCAAGCTCACGGCTGACAAACAGATTAAAAATTGCCTTTGCCTGATCCAGTGCACCTTCAATTACTCCCTCAACTGTATACTTGTAGTTAAGTGTCCTGCCTGCAAGCATGTGATTGAAATCAATTACTGCACGCTTACCTATGACATTAACGACAACACCCTGTCGGTTTTCTGCTGATACACGCATACCGACAGTTGGTTTTTCCTTGAATTCGTTAACCGGTACAGATTTTACAAGTGAACCGTCATGTTCTCCATATGCTTTATCGGGAGTGACTATGACTTCATACTCTGTTCCGATCTCTTTTCCTGCAAGATCCTCGTCAAGTCCGGGAATAACGTGGTTGCCGCCAATACGAATTACAATAGGTTCGTATTTCTTTTCCTCTGAAAAACTTCCGTTTTCCTTTGCCACTTCTTCTGATGTCGTATCAAAAATGTTACCTTCAGCTGAACCTGTATAGTTCAGTTTGACAAAATCGCCTACATTTAATGCCATATAATTACACCTGTCTATATTAGTTGGTTCAATCTACCTATATAAGTGATGCAGGATGCTTGAAATTGAGGCCAAAATTAAAGTAAGCTCTATTGATGAGATAAAGGAGATTCTTAAAACTAAAAATGCAGAATTTATCAAAACCAGCATACAGAGGGACACATATTTTAATGCACCTCACCGCGATTTTGCAAAAACAGACGAAGCTTTGAGAGTAAGGGATAACGGGATAAAATACGAGCTTACATACAAAGGTCCAAAGATTAAGGGAACAGGTGCCAAAGCGCGTGAAGAGTTTAACCTGGGTGTCAGCTCAGCAGAGGAGCTTGAAACTATCCTTTTAAAAACAGGCTTTAAAAAAAGCGGCATGGTCTTTAAAAGAAGAGAAGAATATTCCTATAAAGAAACTACGATTGCACTTGATATCGTCGATGACATAGGTGAATTTGTGGAAATAGAAGTTATCTCTGACGATAAAGACAGCGCTCTTATAACAATAGAATCAGTAAAAAGAGAATTAGGTATTACCGGTGAAAACATCAGGGAATCATACCTTGAAATGGTACTTGACAAAAAGCAACGGCAATAAAATAATTCACTAAATTTTTTAATCCCGCTTTTGTTAAGAAGATTAAAAAACAGGATTAAAGGATATATTCTTAATCCTGCTTTGATTTAATTACTTTTTTTTCAAAAATATCAGACAGTCAAAAGCTCAATCCTTATATCCTTTGGCTCATTACCAAAAGTAATTAAGGCACATTTTCCTTCAGAGGCAGGTCCGGGATTTACAACCATTGTTCCGTCAACCTCTTTTATCCCCGGCTGATCATGAATATGACCACAACAGACCAGATCATATTTTTTCATATGATCTCTGAGTGAACTGCTGCCCACCTTATTCCCGCCAACATCGTCAAGAGTATCATACGGGGGCGCATGGCACAGCAGGATGTTATGTATATTTGGTCTGACTCTTTTTTCGGTATTATTTAGAATAGTATCAATCTCTTCTTCATTAATCTCAAAAGGAGTTCCAAAAGGTGTCGGGTTTGAACCCCCGACTCCGACAATAGATATTTTACCAATATCAATTGAAGCACCATGAAGTGACACCGCGCCGGAATACTCAATTGTTCTTAAAATCTCTTTTGGATCACAGTTTCCCGGAATTGCAAAACAGGGCACATCAATCTCATCAAGCATCTCAATGACAGGTTCGCAGGGGCCCATGTCAGTTAGATCACCCGCAATAAAAACCATATCAGGCTTTAAATCAAGGAATGAACCCATCTTGCCATACTGACCATGCAGATCAGTGAGCAGAAGAACTTTCATCATCCATTATTGATCCTTGTTCTTTGGTAAAAACCTTAACTCTGTATCCATCCAGGACCCTGTTGCACGCCCGGACAGTGAAAGCCTGCCAAGCGTCTTCCCAATCTCAGAAATAAGCGGAGAAGGAGTTAATTTATGATAAGGAGTGCCCGGAAGCGGGGTGAAATAATGAGCATGAACTTTCCCGTACCTGGCAACCCATTTCATCTGCTCAACCGTTTCCATCTGGCTCTCCTCTGTCTCAAAAGGAAGTCCCACAATATAATCAACAACCGGAACAATACCGTTCTCTTTGCACAGGATAACAGCATTTGTGACATCATCAACGGTATGTCCGCGATTCATTTTCTTTAGTATTCTGTCACTTCCTGACTGGGCGCCGAAATGAAGTTTTTTGTTTGTGCAATATTTTAAAATCAGATCAATAGATTCCTGTGAAACAAATTCAGGTCTTACCTCACTGGGAAAAGTTCCCAGATAAAGATTTTTATCCTTATCAAAACTCTCAAGAAGTTTTTGGAGTTTGTCAAAGGCAGGTCTTTTCCCATCAGAACCATATGAGAGCGCATTCGGAGTTAAAAATCTTACATCACTATATGCTTTTGAAGCGCGTATTATGGCATCAATTGAACGGTGCCGCATCATACCTCCGAAAAGGTGCGGCGTCTGGCAGTATGCACATCTGAAAGGACAGCCCCGTGAGATCTCAATATAGCCCTTTACCTTTGTAAATGGAGAATAAGCATCTAAAAAAACGCATGTATCATTTTTTATGTACCCTTTTTTTGATGCAACACCTTTCGGAAGGAGGAGTGATTTATTCTCAATCGCTCTTATAAGAGCAGGAAGTGTATACTCTCCCTCACCGACAATCACATAGTCGGCATACTCCAAAACCTCATCCCGAAGTGCAGAAGGGTGTGGTCCTCCGGCTATTGTGATACAATCAGCATTTTTTATTTCATCGATATAATTTGGAGCATTAATAGAATTAAGACTGTAAAGGGTGATATCATCCTCAGGGAAATCTACGGGATTTAATATGATACCGTTTTTTTCACATGCGGAATATAAAGCCGCATATGAATTCCTTGCCGGTTTTATGTTTCGCCAGTTCACCCTCATTGCAAAAAAGATTGAGGCTGAAATATTATGGTATTATCTCACAGCCGTTGTATTTTATGTGATCAAAAGATGATGGCAAAACCAGCCCTTCCCCAATCATTTCTCTCACTTCAAAAACCCTGCCCTCAACAGATAATTTAAGATTTTTAACAGTTTCATATACCATTTTTCTGTCCTCTTTGGGCCAGGGCATTGTAATATTTGAATAAAGGCATCTCCCGCCACAAAAATCCTTTATGTCACAATCCAGACAGTCTCCCTTAACACTTATCTTTTTTAATGACTCAGGTGTTGAGGAATCGATGTGCCCGCAATAGTACTCTTTCATTCCGGCCATACACGGACACGGCGCTATATTTCCGTCCTGAAGAATACTGTAGTTTTCAAAGCCGGCCCCGCATCTTAAAGGAGCCTTGTTCCTTCCAAGGAGAAGATCCTGCATAGTAACGACAAACGGATACCACATCATAACCCTGCCCTCTTTTCTCATGACATCAGTCCAAAAATCCAAAAGATGCCTTATGCCGGGATTATAACTATTATTTACCCAGTTCTTAAACCCGGTTCTTAAATGAATATCATTCCAGAAATTTGAGTCCATCTGCCAGTGTATTGCATCAAAAGAAAAATCGGGGTTTGATGAGAGATATCTTACAGATTTAAAGATATCCGTATCCTCTGCCACAGTCACTCTGGCAATAATCTCATTTTTGTATCCGTTTTTACATATAACCCGTAAATTTTTTATGACACTCTCATAAGTCCCCAGACCACGGTACATGTCTGTTAAATTCCTGTCTCCGTCTATTGAGACAATGATGGATTTAAACCGGTTTACATATTCAGGCTCTATGCATTGCAGAAGCGTGCCGTTTGTATGTATAATAAAATCCTTAACAGGAGCATTATCCATGATCTCCCTTATCAGATCAGCCCTTATCAGAGGTTCTCCTCCATAAAACGTCAGAACTGCATCTTTATCATTTGAAAGAAAATTATAGAGTTTTTGCAGATCAAAACTTAGATCGCACGGAAGCTTATTATCTATTCCCGATTCCTCATAGCATTCGTCAGGGACTGAAAAGATCTTGCCGCGGCAATATGTGCAGCATAGATTGCATTCATCAGTAAGAAGAAGAAAGTAATGCAATATTTTATCCTCCAAAAAAACGGATTGAAATAAAAAACAGATTTATCCTATACTAATTATGCCCAAATCGCCGTCAACAGATATCATTTCGCCGTCATTTATTCCGGAAATATTACTCTGCGGCTTATCCACCATAGGAATATCAGAAATTATTGCACCTACAGCAATTATTGTTTCAGCTTCTTCATTGATTATTGCAGAAGGGGCTTTATTGTTCTTTTTTAGAGCATATATTACATATGACCCGACTGTTGATCCTTTGCCATAAGGAAATGAAAGAACTTTTCCGGCTATTGATTTTCCTTCAAGAGGATGACCCTTTTCGATGACAATGCCGGTATCAGGATCGACACCGGATAAAAAAGAAATTGGCTCACTGCTTTTTAGCAAAGCACCCTTTCCCTGCCCTTTCGAAATCCCTCTGCCCTGAATTGTAAAAGACATACCTAATAAATGTTGTAAGAATAAGATATAAAGTAACATGGATGAGACCATCTACAACAGTCCTGAGGATACCGATTTATCAAATCCCCGGGATCAGGAACTATATGAGCAGGTTGAAGACCTGAATATGAAGGTCGAATTCCTCAACAGAGAGAACGAGCGTCTGGAAAAAGATGTCAGTCAGCTTAAAAAAGAAAACAATCAGCTAAAACGCCCGCCACTCTTTGTTGCAGCAGTGATCGACGTACTGAAAAGCGGAGAAGTATACCTGCGCCAGCAGGGTAATAATCAGGAATATATAACAAACTCCTCAGAAGCCCTTGAAGGCAGCTTAAAACCCGGAATGAAAGTTGCGGTGAACAATGCCCTCTCAATTGTAAGAACAATTGACAACACCTTTGATTCAAGAGTCAGAGGAATGGAGCTTGAGGAATCGCCATCAATCACATTTGCCCAGATTGGAGGTTTAAAAGAAGAGATAGAGGAGGTCAGAGAAGCTGTAGAGTATCCACTGACAAGACCTGAAGTATTTGAAAGGATAGGCGTCGAACCGCCGAAGGGTATTTTATTATTTGGACCTCCGGGTACCGGAAAGACACTTATTGCAAAGGCGGTTGCAAATCAGGCAAAGGCAACATTTATCAGAATGTCAGGAAGCGAACTTGTTCACAAGTTCATCGGTGAAGGTGCTCAGATGGTCAGAGAACTCTTCTCCCTTGCACGCGAGAAGAGCCCTTCAATAGTATTCATCGACGAAATAGATGCAATAGGGAGCATGAGAACTCAGGATGGGACATCAGGAAGCGCCGAAGTCCAGAGGACGCTTATGCAGCTTCTTGCAGAAATGGACGGATTCGACAACCGCGGCAATGTCAGACTAATGGCTGCTACAAACCGTGTCGACATGCTTGATCCTGCCTTAATCAGACCGGGAAGATTTGACAGGATACTCGAAGTATCACTTCCGGATGAGACTGCAAGACTTGAAATATTAAAGATTCATTCTGCAAAGCTGAATATGAAGGATGTTAATCCAAAAGAGCTCCTAAGCCTTACCGAGAATACTACCGGAGCGGAAATTCAGGCAATATGCCGTGAGGCAGGAATGAATGCTGTCAGAAATGATGCAAAATATGTAACAATACAGAATTTCACTGACGCCGTTTTAAAAGTAAGAAAAAAGACCAAATACGAAGATATCATGTATATCTGATAAAATGAATCTTCTTTTTATTCAGAAAGAGGGTATTGATCTCTACAATACCCTTCTCTCCTCAGAGACCAGCAGAATAATACTCCGTTTTTACAGACCGGTAAAATCAGAATTTGGTGTGATAATAGAGAATGCCACACTTGGAAACGCATTATCTCTCGCATCTGAGATAAACTGGTACATAAGACGCTATATGTCAGATGTTCTTCTTGAAGTGTCGCCTGATCTCTTCTGCTCACATGCTTTTGCACTTGAAGTTTACAGTCGCGATAAAAAACTCAGGGAAACATGGGAATATACAAAACTTATCGGCTTAAAAAACGGCTCAATTGCAGAGGTCATGTGGATAGAACCTCATTTTTCAAAAAAAGATTATCCGGATTTTGAAGAGTCAATGGACTCTGTTCTTGAAGTATGGTGCACTGAGACAGAATGGATTAAAAATTCCTGAAAAAAATTCATGAAACGGATATTTCATGTAATGTTTCATATATGATTTTCAGGCAAACATTGCAGCGTCAAGTATATCCCGCACATTGTTTTTGTGATCAATTCCTACTTTCTCAATCGCTTTTACAAAATCCGTTCCTGTAATATTCTCCCTGTCTGAACGGATTGCAAACATTCCCGCTTCAGTACATATTGCTTTTAGATCAGAACCTTTCATACCTTCTGTAAGCCGAGCAATATCAGCCAGATCCACACCATCATCAACACTCATGGCCTTTGTATGAATTTTTAGGATCGAAAGACGACCTTCCGCATCAGGCTGCGAGATTTCAATAATTCTGTCAAAACGCCCGGGCCGTAAAAGGGCAGGATCAAGTATGTCGATTCTGTTGGTTGCCCCGATTATCTTCACATCACCGCGTTCTTTAAATCCGTCCATATCGGCAAGAAGCTGCATAAGTGTCCTCTGAACTTCCCTGTCACCTGATGTTATACTCTCAGAGCGTTGTGCACCTATGGCATCTATTTCATCGATAAATATTATTGAAGGTGCATCCCTTTTTGCAAGTTCAAAAAGTTCGCGGACAAGTCTTGCACCTTCACCGATATACTTCTGAACTAGCTCAGAACCAACAACCCGCATAAACTTTGCATTGGTTTCATGTGCAACAGCCCGTGCAAGAAGTGTCTTCCCGGTACCCGGAGGGCCATATAGTAAAACACCTCTTGGAGGTGATATCCCAACCTTTTCAAACAGTTCCGGCCTTGTGAGTGGCAATTCCACCGCCTCTCTTATCTCTGTTATCTGATCTTCAAGTCCGCCTATATCTGCATATGTTTCATCAGGAACATCATCAATCTCCATCCCGTATATCTGGGAGTCAAAGGACTGGGGAAGAAGATCAACTACAGTTAAGGACTGCTGATTAAGTGTGCACCGGACTCCCGGTTTTAAATCTTCGGCTTCGATAAAACCTGATGCCCGCACCATGAATTTAGGGCCTGCGCTTGACTGCACAACAACCCTGTTGTCACCTGCAACATCTGTTATTGTGCCTATAATCAAAGGAGGACTTCTAAGCTTTTCCACCTCGCTTTTCAGCTTTCGAATCTCCCTCTCATAACGAATTTTCTGACTCTCAATAAAGCGTTTTTCGGATTCTAACTGGCGCATCTCCTCTCTAAGCTCCAGGTTCCTGGTTTCAAGACCCGATATTCTGTCAAGAAGATATTTTGTGACATCCTCTTCTGAACGAGAATCAGAGTTATGTGTCTGGCTGTCTGCCATAGGCTCCCTCAAATAGTTATATAGGGGTAGTTCAATATATAGATATTTACGATTAATATGTCAGAATGCGAGGTTTGCGGCGAAGTAATCCGTGGAAAAGCAATTATTGTCTCTATAGGCGGAGCAAAAATGTCGGTCTGCCCCAGGTGCTCAAAACTCGGGACACCTGTTGAGATGCCCGGAAGTCAGATTAGAAATCAGGCTTCAGGAAAAATAAACAGGGTATCTGCAGGGCGCACCGTTGCACCCAAAAGACGCACCCGTGATGTTTTTGACCTTATGGACGGTGAAATTGTTGAAGATTTCAGTAAGATAATCCGTAGTGCACGTGCTGAAAAAGGTCTTTCCCAAAAGGAGCTTGCTCTGGGGATTAAAGAAAAAGAGGGCCTTATAAAAAAGATTGAAACAGGAATGATACCTGAAGACAATGTCAGAAAAAAGCTCGAGGATGCTTTGGGAATTAACCTTCTGGATTCATTTGAGGCAACACCGGATACGAAAAACACAGGCAAAATTACACCCACACTCGGCGATGTAATGAAGCTCAAAAGAGGAAAATAAGGTATTTTTGATGTCTGATAAATTTCCAACAGTTATTATCAACTTCAAGACGTACAGGGAAGGTTTTGGTAACTCAGCCCACAATATTGTGAGTGCGGCAGAGAAAGTATCAGAGGAATCAGGCATTCTGATAGGAGTGGCACCGGGGTTTATGGACATTCATCCTTTGTCAATGCATTTCAGTCTGCCTGTATATTCACAGCATATTGATGCAATACCACCAGGCGCATACACAGGCCATATTCTTGCAGAAGCGGTTCGTTTTGCAGGGGCATCCGGAACACTGATCAACCATTCCGAAAGAAGGCTTACACTTGCAGATGTATCAGGCGCAGTTTTAGCTGCAAAAGATGCGCACCTGCAGACTGTTGTCTGTACAAACAATATAATGACAAGCGCTGCAGCGGCAGCCTTTTCACCGGACTTTATTGCGATCGAGCCTCCCGAACTTATAGGAACAGGAGTCTCTGTTGCAACCGCCGACCCGGGAATTATTGAAAACTCGGTTTCGGCTGTAAAAGATGTTAATTCTAGTATAAGAGTTCTTGCAGGCGCAGGAATCAGCACAGGGGACTGCGTAAAAAGAGCTTTTGAACTCGGTGCAGACGGTGTTTTACTTGCATCAGGTGTTGTAAAGGCAAAAAATCCTGAAGAAGTTCTCTTTGACCTTGTGTCAAAAATATAATTTTAATAATTTTTTTCCTTTTTTTAGTTTGTTATCATTGCAATAAGATCATGCTTTGTAATGACACCTGCCACTTTTCCCTTTTCAACAACGAGTATCGCATGATGATTGTGAAGCAGATGAATTATGGTATCCATATCAGTTGACTGCGGAATTGTGGGAAAACCATCCTCCATTATATCTGCGACAATATGTGAATGAATTTTCTGAATTCTTCCTTCATCCATGGCATTTATAATCGCAGATTCCGATATACAGCCAATGGCAACGCCTTTCTCCAACACAGGAATCTGCGAAATTTTGTGATTTTCCATGATTGAAACAGTCTTCTCAAGAGTTTCATCAGCAGATACACTTATGACAGGACTGTACATCATATCACCGGCAGTGATTATGGATATCTCTTCCTGATGCAAAACGTCCACAATTTTTTTAATGGTGCTGACCCTTGGATCAACCGTTCCTGACTCAATTCTGGCTATCATTGACTGACTAAGACCGGATTTTTCCGCTATATCAGCCTGTGTCAGACCAAGTTTGGTACGCTTCTCCTTTATCTCCGCAGAATCAGGTATGTGCATATATTACTAATAGTAATTTATAATATATAATTATAATTAATACGAAGTAATAACAGCATAATTAATTCACAGATACTATTCAAAAATAAAATACCACACCTATATTAAAATTATAGAATCCAACATAGCTAGAATTTGCTCGATAAACAAGAGATAATTCCCAAATATAACTAAAAAAATTTCTAAATACAAGATATTAATCTCGGTTAATAATTGAACAATCAGGAATAAGAGCAAAAGTAATATGAGTGGGAGTAGTAAGCCCCATTATGTTTTTACGGCATTCAGCTATCGCGCCGTACCCGAGACCGGCCCGGAAATGCCGTTAGCGTCTCTGTTCCGGCTTGCACCCGCAGGGATTCACCGTTCCACCGAATCCTCAGACCTTATAACGTTTCAGCAGTTTTAAACCTGCATCACAAACTATGGAAAGAGGCCGTATCGTTTCTGTGTCAGAGCCGTGACTCTCGCCACCTGCACTTGAATGCAGCTGCGTATCCGGTCGGAGTGGGGACTTTCCTCAGCAGCAAATAAATGCCACCGTCAGCCGCACTCTCCCTCTCAATCTTATTATTGTCTGCCAGCCATATATGTAGGTAATGATGCTTCTTGGTGAGGATGAGGGAAAGACTGCGGTGTGCCTTGCAAGAAAGACGATAGAAAAGGAGATTGCAGGAAAAGAACTGCAGTGTCCGAAGCTGCCCGCTGTCTTTAGAGAAAAGCGCGGTGTTTTTGTAACACTGAACAAATCCGGGGAACTAAGAGGATGCATAGGATATCCCAATCCCGTTCTACCTCTCTCTGATGCCATACAGGATGCAGCAATATCGGCCGCAACAAGAGATCCCAGATTTATTCCTGTAAAACCAAAAGAACTTGAAGATATCAGTATTGAAGTAACCGTCCTGACTCCGCCAGAGCCTCTTTTATGCCCTGCCGGAAAAAGGGCTGAAAATATAGAAACGGGGCGCCACGGACTTATCATTCAGGGAAAAGGACATGCAGGTCTTCTGCTCCCGCAGGTTGCAACCGAATACGGGTGGAATTCTGAAGAATTTTTAACCCACACATGCCTCAAGGCAGGACTTTTTAAGGACTGCTGGAAGGATGAAAATTATAATATACTTACATTTGAAGGGCAGATCTTTTCAGAAAAGAGGAAAATATGAGCATAAGTTTTGAAGTAATTCACAAAGACATAATGGCGAGAGCCGGAAAGCTGAAAGTCGGAGATAAAACCATTAAAACCCCGCTTCTTCTTCCGGTAATAAACCCGCACATACAGATAATTAAACCTGAAGAGATGGAAAAACTGGGCGTTGAAGCCCTGATTACAAATGCATACATCTTCAGCAAAAGTGAGGAGTTTCGTGACAGGGCAGTAAACGAGGGCCTCCATAAAGTCCTCAATTTTGGCGGAGTCATTATGACTGATTCCGGAGCTTTTCAGCAGTCTGTCTATGGCGATGTTGGTTTTTCAAACGCAGATACAGTTAAGTTTCAGCGCTCAATAGGAAGCGAGATTATAGTCCCGATGGACATTGCAACTTCTCCTGATAAAACTCATGAAGAGGCTGAAGAAGAGCTGACAATAACAATGGAACGCATAAAAGAGGCTCTTACAATAATCGATGACGGGCACCTTAGTGCACCCGTGCAGGGGGGAATACATTTAGATTTACGAAAACGTGCAGGAAAAGAGGTCAAAGACTTAAATATAATATTCTGCCCGATTGGCGCTGTCGTTCCTCTTATGGAGAGTTACCGCTACAAAGAGCTTGTGCAGGTCGTTATGGCTGCAAAATCAGAGCTTTCACCATCCTCATGCATACACCTCTTCGGTGCTGGACATCCTTCTATGTTTGCGCTTGCCGCCGCAATGGGCTGTGACGTGTTTGACTCTGCGGCATATGCCCTCTACGCAAGGGAAGACAGATATATGACACCTCAGGGAAGCTACAAATTACACGAGATAAACGAGCTCCCCTGCGCATGCCAGGTATGCAGGTCACACACAGCAGAGGAACTGAAAAAATCTCCTGACAAAGAGAGGCTTCTTGCACTTCACAACCTTTATGTGTCACTTGCAGAGATAGCCAGAATAAGGCAGTCGATTCTTGACGGAACATTGTGGGACCTTGTTGATGAGCGGTGCAGAAACCACCCGAGACTCCTTGACGGCTACCGCGAACTTTTAAAATACACAGAACAGCTTGAAAAATCCGACAGAATTACAAAAAGACGCTTCTTTTACAGGGGGAGCGAAAGTTGTATGCGAACCGAAGTCAGCCGCTATCATGAGATGGTAAAAAGACTTCCTGCCGGAGAAAAAGTCCTGATCTCATTTGACGGAAAAGGAAAAAGTGACTTTGACACCACATTTTTCTTCAAACCGCCATTCGGTCCATATCTTCCTGAACTTAAAGAGACATTCCCTGTGGGGCAGAGCGAGATTCCCGAATGGGACAGTGACATGATAAAATCAGGATGCAAGGGAATTATAAATCTCATTAATTCCCATGAATCATCATCCTTTTTTATTGCATGTGATGATGAACTAAAAGGCATTGTGTCAACAGAACTTGAGAGTATCAAAAACAGGTTTTCATATGTTTGAAGCTTTAAAAAGAGACGGCCTTGCAAGAACAGGCATATACACAACAGAAAAAAATGAGTCTTTCCAGACCCCTGCTGCATTAGATACACAAGCAGTTTTCCCAGATTTATCCGGACATGAATTCTCAAATATCCCTCTGCTTGGAAATGATAAATTCACAGAGGAATTTTCCCCGAAATATGAGAAAATTGTATTTCTGCATCCTGAGTCCAAAAAAAGAGGAGAATCCGGAGAATGCCTGATTGTTGCAAACTGGCATACAATCCTTGAAAATCCCAGGTTTTACGTCAAAATTCTCAGACAGCTGAAAAGTGAGAATCCAACAGATACTGCCTGGTATGCACCCGCATCCGCAATTCCTTCAAATGTTGCATCCCTGATTAATTCAGGATTTGATATATTTGATTACCTTGCAGTAGATCTAAAATCCGCACAAAATCTCTTCTGTACATCAGATGGAGAGTTTCCGGCAGATGAATGGTTCTCAAAAGGTCTGTGCAAATGCAGCGGATGCCTTAAAGGTGATCTCAAAGAGCATAACAGGAATGCACTTGACACGGAGATAGAAACCGTTAAAAGCTTTTTAAAGGACGGACATCTCCGCGAGTTAATGGAGCGCCGCTGCAGAAACTCTGCATCACAGGTTGCCATACTACGGCTTTTGGACCAGTCTTATGACTTTATTGAACCTAAAGTAACAATTGCAAGAAATAAACAGCTCTATGCAAACTCAGGCGAATCTCTGAAAAGACCAGAAGTTAAAAGATTTGTTGACCGTGTAATAAACAGATTTGTCCCTTCCAGAACTGATGTTGCGGTTTTAATACCATGTTCGGCAAGAAAACCATACTCATCATCACAGAGCCACAGAAGATTCCAGTCAGCCATTCAGAACAAGGCACACGAAATAATAATTACATCTCCCCTGGGAATTGTCCCCAGAGAACTTGAACGGATATATCCTGCCGCACACTATGATGTTCCTGTTACAGGATACTGGGACGGAGAGGAGAGGGCATTTATTACCGATGCAATTGCGCGTTATTTTGAGAAGAACAGATATGAAAAGGTATTTGTCCACCTTGACGGCGACTCTTTTGAGATAGCAAAAGCAGCACTCGAAAAATCCGGCACAGATTATGAATGCACTGCAACAGAGAGACTTACATCTCCGGATTCACTTAAAAAACTTGAAGAAGCCTTAAAATTCTGTAAAAAGTCCAGTCCAAATCTCATAAAAGGAACACTTTCATGGCAGTTTGATACAGAGATTGATACATCAAGACTGCAGCTGAGAGGCAAATATATGCGTGAAAAAGTCTTCATGGGCAGAAAGCAGGTTTTTTCAATTGACAATGAAACAGGAATTATGCGCCCTACTTTTGAGGGATGGGAACTAATTGAATCAGGTTACAGAATCTACATAGACAACTTTGTCCCACAGGGCGACATTCTGGCACCAGGAATTTTAAGATGTGACCCGAATATCCGCGAAGGTGATGAAGTCCTTGTAATCGGTGAGAAGGCATGGGCAACAGGAAGGGCATCAATGGGAGCAGAAGAGATGTGCGCATCAAAGCGGGGAATTGCTGTGCGGGTGCGTAAAGTAAAGAAGTTGTAATAGAAAATTATATTCACAAATTTTTGTAAATTTTGTAATTCTGGAGTGACACTATTGGCATATAAAATTGAAAAGGCATCAGAGATTGCCGAAAATATATTTGAATTTTGGATAAATGCCCCCCATGTTTCAAAAAATGCTCAGGCGGGACAGTTTGTCGTCATAAGAATAGATGATAAGGGAGAAAGAATTCCCCTCACAATATCCGCTGCAAAGGGCGATCTCATAAGAATTGTATTCATGGCAGTCGGAAAGACGACAAAATACCTTTCAACCTTAAATGCGGGAGACTATGTTCTGGATGTTGCAGGACCACTTGGTCAGCCAAGTGAGATGAAAAAGTGGGGCAGATGCGTGGTTATAGGCGGCGGTGTGGGTATTGCATGCCTCCCTATTCTTGCAAAGGCACTTAAAGAAACAGGAAACCATGTTACCGGTATTATCGGTTCGAGAAATGAAAAGCTCATTTTGCTCGAGGATGAACTGGCAGATGACTGTGACGAACTCGTAGTCTGCACAGATGACGGCAGCAAAGGCTTTCACGGATTCCCGGCAGATATTCTTAAGAAAAAACTTGATGAGGAAAAAATCGATGCAGTATGGATTATTGGTCCTGCAATAATGATGAAAATAACGTCGATGGCCACAATACCAAGCAAAACAAAAACCTTTGTAAGCTTAAATCCCATCATGGTTGACGGGACAGGAATGTGTGGCTCATGCAGGGTAACAGTCGGAGGCGACACCAAATTTGCCTGCGTTGACGGACCCGAATTTGATGCCCATCTCGTGGACTGGGATGAACTTATGAACAGACAGAGGATATATCCGGCTCAGGAAAAAGAGTCAAATGATATTTTTGAAGAGCACCAGCACCATTGTAGATGCGGGGAACATATCCATGAGTAAACGTCAGGCTGAAGAAAGGATAATGGACTTTAGAGAAGTTGATGAAGGCATCTCCGAGGTAAATGCTGTCCTTGAAGCAACAAGATGTATGGAATGTGTCAGACCAAACTGTGTAAAAGGCTGCCCCGTAAATATTGACATTCCCGGATTCATTGCCGCAATCGCTGAAAAGGATTTCAGAAAAGCAGTCAATATAATAAAATCAGAAAACATGCTCCCTGCAATATGCGGCCGAGTATGCCCGCAGGAGAACCAGTGTGAAGGCAAATGTGTTCTTGGTGTGAAAGAAAAACCGGTTAGAATCGGGGCACTTGAGAGATTTGTCGCAGACTGGGAACGTGAAAATGGAATTCAAAAGCCGAGAACTGCAAAGCCGACCGGAAAACTTGTCGCAGTTGTAGGTTCAGGTCCTGCAGGTATAACAGCCGCGGCAGAACTTGCCCGCTTTGGACACTCAGTCACATTATTTGAGTCACTTCATGGACCGGGAGGAGTTTTAACATACGGAATTCCATCATTCAGGCTTCCAAAAGATATTGTGAAAGCGGAAATTGATGAGATTTTATCCCTCGGTGTGGACTTAAAGCTGAATCATATTGTGGGAAGAAGCATACCCGTTGATGAACTGCTCTCATATGATGCAGTATTTCTGGCAACAGGCGCAGGCCTTCCTTCCTTTATGGGTATTGAAGGTGAAAACCTGAACGGTGTTTATTCGGCAAATGAATTTCTGACCCGTGTAAACCTTATGCATGCTGACAGTTTCCCTGAGTATGACACACCCGTTCTCAAAGGCAACAGAGTTGCAGTTGTAGGCGGCGGAAATGTGGCTATGGACTCGGCACGTGTTGCAAAAAGAATGGGTGCTGAGGTTTTCCTTATCTACAGGCGCCGCGAGGAAGACCTTCCCGCAAGAGAAGCAGAAGTTGCAAATGCAATAGAAGAAGGAATTAAATTCTACTGCTGTGCAAACCCTCTCATAATCCTTGGCGGACCATCTGTTACCGGAATTGAATGTGTAAGAATGGAGATGTGTTCCCCGGATGACAGCGGCAGACCATGCCCTGTGCCAATAAAAGGCGAAGAAGCTAAGTTTACACTTGACGTTGATGTCGTAATAGAGGCGATAGGACAAAGTCCAAACCCGCTTCTGGTATCTCTTATGGAAAAACTTGAAAAAGGAAAGAGAGGAAACGTCATTGTTGATGAGAACGGCAGAACATCGATTCCGCATGTATTTGCCGGAGGAGATATTGCAACAGGTGCTGCAACAGTTATTGAAGCCATGGGTAATGCCAAAAAAGCTGCATCAGCAATTAATGAGATTCTTAAATAATATAATTCAAAACAAAATATTTTTTACTTTTATATTTTTATTCAAAATTTCAAAAGAATATACTTTGCCAACAAAGTTCTTGATACTCAGATCCTTAGAAACCAAATAACAATCATCATACGGAAAAAATCAATTTTTCTATCCTTAATTCCATTTCAACTTACAATTATAACCAAAGTAGATTATTTTATTAAAAGATTAAAAAGCAAAAAAAAGAATGTGAATTTATTTATCTTATCCCAGTTCATCCCAGGATGTGTAACGTCTGTAGACTACAATACCCACAACAGCCACAACAACAATTATACCAATAATTGCAAATATTCCCAAACCACCCACATCAGGAATAAGACCCTTACTAACTTCAGCATAAAGCGTCTCTGCAGATGTCAGTGCTTCACCGGCTTTTGTATTAGCAGTCTCTGCAAGCGTATATGCCTGAGGATAATTCTTCTCATTAAAAAGCGATTTTGCTGAGTTTAAAGAAGACTGTGCAGACTCCGTCTTGGTCTCAATATTAATTACTCTTGCATCATTTGTCATACTACGATTTGACTTAAAATCTGTAACATAGAAGGATATACTTTCAATTGTTGCCTGTGCATCATCTATTGACTTCTGTGCCCAGGCCTGATTTAACAGGGTTTCTCCTTCTGAGATCAGAGTCTGTGCTTCTGCAAGGAGAGTATTTGAAGTAGAATAGGACGCTGTTGCAGACTGGATGTACTTGTCTCTCGCAGCATCATATTTGACCTGTGCCGCTGCTGTGTCAACACCGGTCTTCAATTTTTCCTGAATTTTAGTATCAAAACTCTCAAGATCTGTTTTTACAATATCCCTCAGTTTGTCAATATCCCCGGGATTTACAACCATTTTTTCAACTTTAAAATCTCCCGCAGACACTGTATTTCCACTTCCGTCAGTCTGCACCAGTTCAAAGAAGACTAAATCCCCGGTACTTGCAACTTCGGGAACCTTCCCTTCCAAATCATAACTTATAACAATTGTGTTTGAGTTTGATGGGTAGTCAAGAAGAAATCCGGATAGTTCAATTTTTCTTGTTGAAACTTCCTTTGCTTCACCATGACCATTGATCTTTATTGTATAGACCCATTTGGGATTTTCAAGTGCAGTATAAACCTCTAAATAATGAAGTTCCGGAAAAGTGGAATCTCCAGTACTTGCAAGTGATACATCAGCACTTATTGATATTATCTCACCGGGAGCATAAGACGTCTGATCAGGTGTTATTTTTATTACAGGGTCTTCAAAATTTGCTGCCGATACTGAATGCACTGAAATAAGTGCAAAAATTACAATTAACAAAAAGAAAATTTTTTTCTTCATATTTCCCTCACTCAAACAACGGATCGATTTCCTCATTGTCAAACATAGTTACACGACGTTCTTTGGATTTTATTACGTCATCTTTTGTCTCTTTTGCAATCTCTAAAAGTTCGCGGATACGTGGCGCATCACCTATTGTTGCAAGAACCACAACCGCTGCGATCTTTGAACTCTCGGTAGGATAATCTCCGCCCCTGACTTCAACACCGGCAATGTTTTCCTCAACCCAGGATTTGGACTTTTCTACACCTTTTCTGTCCATCTCATCAGGAGGACCTGCCATAAGAACAAGTGCACGTTCTGCTGTAGTATAGTCACATGGCAGTGTTAAGCGTCCGAGCATTGCTCTTCTGACAAGACCTATCACCTTTGCAGACTTATCCTCGCCGGTAAGTACCTCCTCGGAATTATCCTTCTTTTTAACAGACAGACCACCGAGTAAACCCTTTTTCTGCCTGACGCTCTTTGTTACCTTTTCACTGATTGCATATCCTACAGAACTTATACCACCGCCACGCAGGGTGTTGATAATCTCACTCGAATCAACAACCATCTCTCCGACACCAGTCTTTCCGACCTCTCCTGCACGGAAAAGAACACCAAAACGTCGGACAATTTCATCGTTCAATCGTTCATATGCCGATCTTACACTTTCTCCCTCGTTTTTCCAGGCACTATTATCAAAAATAAAAGTGTTGTCTGCCTCATGCACCAGTGTTGACAGACTCCTTGCTGCATTATATGAATAAAGTCTGCCTTCCTCAGGAGCAGGAAGTATTCCAAGCGCATATACAGGTTCGCGATAAATGCGTTTCAGGTGGCGGCACAGAACCGGTGAACCACCGGAACCTGTTCCTCCTCCAAGGCCTGCAATAACAACAAAAGCATCGATATCATGAGTTCCTCTTGTATCAATGGTGTTGATTATACTATCAATCTCATCTGCTGTGATTTTGGCGCCGGTTACGTTATCCGTTCCAACACCATGACCTTTCACAACAGTCTGACCAATTAGAATGCGATCGCGCAACTCTATATGTTTCAGACCCATGAGATCGGTCCTTGCAGTATTAACTGCAATTCCTCTAAAGCTTCGGACAGGGGCTTTTTTATCCTGTTCCATGAACATATCTACTATTTTGCCCCCGGCCTGGCCAAATCCAATGAAAAAAACTCTCATTTAACAAAACACCATCCAGTGGAGTGAAGATTAATTTCCCGTTACTTCAGGTTATGAAAATATATTAATTCATTACTTCAAAAGCTTTCTTATGTTTCTTTATATGTTCAAAAGAAAAATCACTTTGAATCATAAGAATTTATGGCGTAGAAAGGTATGATAGTATTTATTTAGCCTTTTTGTTTATGTCAGATTAAACCAGATGGTTTTTTACTTTATTGTTCTGAAATTTAATCCTCATTCTCAACTCAAATTTAACAAATAACAGGCAAACACAGGATAATTATATAAATAATATCAGAACAGATCATGATTCAGATCCCATTTATCATAGAAATAATATCCAAAAATCATTTTTTTCTTTTTTACGTCCCGATATTCCCGCATTTTTCAGTTCATAAAATATCACTTTTTTGTCTTTTAATCAAAAGCATGAAATGCTCTGCAATAAAAATATAGTAGAAATGGATATCTGCATTATTGGAGGAGGACTCAGCGGTATGTCTGCAGCATACGCTCTTAGAGAAAAAGCAGGCATTACTATTCTTGAAAAAAAAGAGAAGTCTGGCGGATGTCTTTCATCATCAAAGACAAAACAGGGATATATTGAGGATTTTTACCACCACTGTTTTGCCGGAGACAATAATCTGTTTGAGTTATCAGAATCACTTGGTATATTCAGCGAAATTGAATGGATGTCAGGAAGTACAGGATACTACGTAAACGGCAAAATAAACCCGCTTACGACTCCTCTTGAAATTTTAAGATATCCCCATCTGTCAATTGCTGACAAATTCAGGCTTGGCCTTCTCACACTTCAGTCAGGAAAATATGAGCTTTCCGGACTTGATGAAATATCTGCAAAGGAATTTGTCATTGAAAAATGCGGCGAGAGCGTATACAATTCATTTTTTGAACCGCTACTCAGAAGCAAATTTGGAGATATGAAGGATTCAGTCTCCGCTGCATGGCTTATCTCAAGAATTGCCATACGCTCAGACAGAAAAACAGGTGGAGAAAAACTGGGTTATTTTAAATTTGGATTTAATTCCCTGATTGAAGCACTTAAAGCAAAACTTCTTGAATCCGGATGCATTATAAAAGAAAATACTCCTGCAGAAAAACTTCATTTTAACGGTTCCAAATGGGAAGTAAACGGCACAGCCTACGATGCAGTAATATCCACAATAAACCCCTCCTCTCTTGAAAAAACAGGAGGGCCGAAAGTTCCCGATATAACTTATCAGGGTGCTGCCTGTATGGCAATTGGCCTTAAAAGGGAAGTCACAAAAGGCATATACTGGCTTAATATGAAGGATGAGGCACCATATGGCGCAGTCATCGGACATACAAACATGGTCCCCTTTGAGAGATATGGAGAACATATAGTATACCTGGCATCATACTTTAAGGAAAAGCCGGCAGATAACCTCAAAGAGATAATGATTGAGGATTTTTGCAGACGGTTTGATGTCAGTGAGGACGAGATAAACTGGTACAGGCTTACGGTTGAAAATTCCGCAGGTCCGGTTTATACAAGGGGATATAAAAATCTGATTCCCGGATATGAAAAGGAAGGTCTCTTCATGGCAGGAATGTTTTCTATGCCCAACTATCCGGAAAGAAGTATGGAAGGCTCAATAATTGCAGGAAAGGATGTTGCATCAGAGATAATAAGGAAATACGGCATATGAAAGAGATTGAAGTCAGTGCAGTATTACCTGTTTTTAACGACAGAATATCACTTGAAAAAGCAATACCAAAATCCATTGAGATTTTGGAAAATATTACAGATTCCTTTGAACTGATTATTGCCGAAGATAACAGCACTGACGGCAGCCGCGAACTTGTGGATGAATGGGTAAACAAAGACCCCCGTGTTAAACTCCTTCACAGCGATGAAAGACAGGGAAGAGGGAAAGCCTTAAACAAGGCATTTTCAGAGGCTAAAGGAGATATTGTCTGTTATTATGATGTTGATCTTGCAACAGGAATGGAGCATTTAAAAGAACTTATAAACTCTGTCCAAGACGGAGCAGATATCTCAACAGGTTCACGCCTGATGCCCAAAAGTGATATTGTCCGTACAAGGGATCGTGAAATTGCCAGCAGAGGATTTAACTTTTTAGTCAGATTTGTATTAGGAAGCAGACTTTACGATCACCAGTGCGGATTTAAGGCTTTTAACAAAAAAAGCCTGATGATACTTTTACCTGCCGTATATTCAAAACACTGGTTCTGGGATACAGAAGTTCTGGTCAGGGGCCAGCGTGCAGGATACAATATTGCAGAATTTCCTGTACACTGGAGATGCGGTACAGGCACAACAGTCAGATTCAGCGACATATTTTCCATGGGTTCCGATATTCTGAAATTATGGTGGCAGCTTAGATGAACTTTAAAAAAGCAGGTGCGGTAATAATACCCACATTAATAGCAGCCGGAATTATTGCATACATGCTCTGGCGGGTCTGGGATGATCTTATTGTTGCATTAAAGACCGCAATACCGTCATTTTTATTACTTGCAATTTCTATCTGCATCGCCGCGTGGTTCTTAAGAGGACTAAGATACCAGTATATCCTCAAAAAACTGGATGTTTTAGTGAATGTATGGAAATCAACCGCCTGCATATATGTATCACAGACTGCCAACCTGATTATTCCTGCAAGACTTGGAGATCTTGTACGTCTGTTAATTTTAAAACATGAAGCAGATGCAACTTACTCAAAAGGGCTGTCTTCAATAGTTGTGGAACGTTTCTTTGACATTATAACAATTGCACTTTTAGGGGCAGTTGCCCTGCCCTTTGCATTAAATGTTCCCGAATGGTTTTCGACAGTTATCGCCGTAACACTCATCCTCTGCTTTATTTTTGTTGCAGTCCTTCTCTTTTTCGGAAACAACAGATCTGAGAACAAGTACATAAAGATAATATTAAACCTTATTTCAGAGATTAAACAGGCGTCCCTTAACCTGTCCTCAGCCGGAATATTAGGTTTTTCATCTGTTGTCATATGGATTTTTGACTGTATCATATGCCTTGTAATTGCAATGATGTTTAATGTCCAAATTCCGTTTGTTGTGATTGTTCTGGCAATTGTCATAGGAAACCTTGTAAAAGCAGTACCCCTGACCCCTGGAGGTGTTGGCACATATGAACTTGCAGTTGCATTAACTCTTGAGATATCAGGAACTCCGGCTGCGATTGCAACACTTATTGCAGTTATAGATCATCTTGTCAAAAATCTGGTAACACTCATCGGAGGCGTTATATCGCTCTATATCTTTGGCGACTGGGCAGTTGACATGATGAAACGTGCTTTTTGCAGGGGAATTGATAAAGGAGAAATTGTTTGACGCCGGAAATGCAGATATTATCAGTTATCCTCTGGATATTTCTTTTGAAATTTATCCAGATGTCCATCTGGCCTTTATTAAAAGGAGCCACAGGAAAATATTCATACGGAATCTCATATCCCGCATCCCTGCTGATATTTGCACTGATATCCTGGTATCTTGCACTTTCAGGATTTTCTGTATATCTGTCCCTTCTTGTCTTCGCAGCACTTTTCATATTTTTTGCATACAGAGGAGAATACACAAAAGAAAAGATAATACCTCATCTGGGATGGGACCTTGTCTTCTTTTTGCTTTTCCTCTTCATGCTTGAAGTGAGATATCTAAACCCGTCCATATCTTATGCCGAGAAATTCATGGACCATGCATTCCTCGCATCTGTCATCAATAATCCTGTAATACCCCCTGTTGATCCGTGGTATGCAGGAGGAAGTCTTGACGTATACTACTACTTTGGACACTGGATTTTCGGTGCTATGGGTATTATTACGGGAATAAAATCAACCGTTGTTTTTAATCTTGTACTCCCGACAGTCTTTGCAAATACCGGAGTCGCACTTTACGCATCAGGAAAACTTCTTCTGAAAAGATACCAGTGGCTGCCGGTTCTTACACTCTTTTTGGTAAATCCTTCTTTTATCCTGCATCTGCTGTCAGGGGATAATATCCAGACAGTTATGTGGGAGAGTACAAGAACCATTGATGCCGCCATAACAGAGTTTCCTCTGTTTTCAATGCTGTGGGGGGATCCGCATGCACACGTAATTGCACTTTTTAACCAGGCGTTTTTCCTGTTTCTTCTGATATATGCATATATAAAATGGAATGAATCTGATGAAAAATCCAGATGGACTCTTGCAATATTATTATCTTTAAGTCTCGGTTCAATGCCGCTTTTAAACACATGGGATGTTTTGATTTATGCACCTGTGCTTCTCGTCACCGGTCTTTTAATCTTTTACAAAAACAGGGACTCAGAATTTATAAAAGCCCTTCCGCTGAGGATTTTATTGTTTGTCCCGGCATTGTCAGTCCTCATATATCTTCCCTATTACCTGATGCTCAACACAGGAGGAATTGAAGGTATTGCAATTGTCCATACACCAACAGAACCTCTGGCATTCCTTTTAGTTTATGGATTTTTCATTTTGATTCTGTATACAGAATACATAAAAGACATCATCAGAAAACCTTACCTGATAATATTCGCAATACCCTTCATTCTTCTGGGCTACATTGGCGCAGGTATCTGTGTCATTCCCATTGCCGCACTTATAGCAAGAAAAAAACTGTTTGCAGAGGAGATACTTGCAGCTTTCGGCCTTTTGATAATAGTTTTTACAGAAACCATCTATCTTAAGGACAATATGGGAGAGGCATACTTTCGGATGAATACTGTCTTTAAGTTCTCACTTATTGCATGGATGATGCTTGGGATATCTTCTGCAACCTTCATCGGGAAATATCTTGAAAAACGAATTCCACAGGATTCAGAAAATGAAAAAAGAACAGGAAAGAAAAAAACAGTTATTGCAATACTGATCTGTGCCCTTTTTTTAATGCCCGTCATTCTGCCTGATCTCAACTACGGGTATGGAGGAAAGACCCTTGACGGGATGGACTGGATGGAAACACAGCACCCGTATGACTACAAAGCACTAGAGTATCTGAGAGAATCCGGCGGAGACATCAGAATCGTTGAGGCTGAAGACGGTGATTACACATATTATTCCAGAGTCTCATCCCTTACAGGATATCCGACGATAATAGGAATGCCTTTTCATGAACAGATGTGGCGGGGAAATGAGGCTTTAATCGGTGAGAGGATGTCAGATATCAGAAAAATATATGAAAACCGTGAAGAGTGTACAGACCTTATGAAAAAATACAGTATGACCCATATATTCGTCGGAGAACCGGAACAGAGCAGATACGACACAGACCTGCCTTATGATCTTCTGGATGTTGTATACCAAAACGACGGAGCAGTAATCTATGCGCTCAAATGAACCAATAATCACGCCAATTTATTAATACACAATGTAATGGATTTTTCAACGAAAAACCAGCAACTACTTTCAAAAACCTTTATCCCTTTTAATGATGAATTAATATAGCTACATCAATCACTGACTGATGAGTGATGAAGGAGTAACTCTGATTCAATAAAACCAGAAGAGTTTTTATGCTCTTTTTGGTTCTTTGCTCCTGAATGAGGTGAGTTATGTCAAAAGTATACGCAAAATTTGAAGTTCCTGATGATATTCAGAACAAGGCACTGGAAGTTCTTGAAGTCGCCAGAGACACAGGAAAAATTAAGAAAGGATCAAACGAAGCAACAAAGGCTGTAGAGAGAGGAATTGCACAGCTTGTAATTATCGGCGGCGACGTTGAGCCTGAGGAGATTGTAATGCACCTTCCGGCACTCTGTGACGAGAAGCAGTGCCCATACGTTATAATCAACCAGCAGAATGATGTTGGAGCAGCAAGCGGTCTTGACGTTGGCTCAGCAGCAGCAGCAGTTGTAAAACCAGGAAAGGCAAAAGAACTCCTCGAAGAAGTACTCGGTCAGATTACCGAACTCAGATCCTGAGGTGACCAGTCATGGCAGATGCAACGCCGGCAGAAGTTATTGAGATTATCGGTCCGACAGGAATGCACGGAGAAGCTTTCCAGGTCAAATGCCGTATTCTTGATGGCTCAAACAAAGGAAGGATTGTAACCCGCAACACAGTCGGGCCAATCCGCGAGGGTGATGTGCTTATGCTCATCGAAACCGAACGTGAAGCTAAAAAATTATCGAGGCGCTAAAAATGGTAGATACATATGTATGCTCGTTCTGTGGTGGACAGGTTGAACCCGGAACAGGAATCATGTATGTCAAAAAAGATGGTTCAATCTTTTATTTCTGCAGTTCAAAATGTCGCAACAACTACCGCCTCGGAAGATTACCACGCCGCGTAACCTGGACAGCAGCAGGCCGCAAGGCTCTCGGTAAGGAGTGATCCTAATAATGGATCAAACTTTTTTAATGATCAAACCCGACGGCGTCCAGCGCGGACTTGTCGGTGAGATTGTATCACGTCTCGAAAAGAAAGGTCTGAAACTTGTATCAGCGAAGTTTGAGATGCTTCCTGAAGAACGTGTTATGGATCATTACTCCGAACACAAAGACAAACCATTCTTCCCGGGTCTTAAATCATACATTATGAGCGGACCGTGCTTTTTGATGGTATGGGAAGGAAAAAATGTTGTCTCAATTACACGCCAGATGATTGGCGCAACCAATCCTGCAGAAGCACTCCCCGGAACAATCCGCGGAGACTTTGCCCTTGAGATTGGTATGAATGTAATCCACGGCTCAGACTCAAACGAGACTGCAAAACGTGAGATTGCAATTCACTTTAAAAACGACGAAATCACCTCCTATGAAAGAGTAGATGAAAAATATCTCTACGAATAAACTTTCAGAATATCTTTTTTTATTTCTTAATTGTTCGATTTAATCTGCCCTTCTTTATGGCTTTTTTATCAGATAGAAAATATTGCAAAAAGGGTTTTTTATCTGGAATGATCAAAGCCCTTTAAGATACCCATGAAAAAGACAATTACAGGCAGTATCTCCAGACGACCTATCCACATAACAAAAATAAATGTAACCTTACTAAAAGGGGTCATATCAGGAGTTACAAAACCTGTACTTATACCGTTATTGCATACCGCAGACACAATCTCAAAGATTACATTGCTAGTATCAACCAAAGGCGACTCAAAATGCATAATAAATATCGAAGAGAAGAAGATTACAAAAAGATAGAGAATTATAAGGAGCATATTCTTTGAGACCTCTGTTTCCGCATCAGCCTTAGGTATTATCTTTCCGCCGTATCGAAACGGGACTATGACTTTTCCACTAACAAAAGATCTTTTGAACCACCATACAATACCCCTATAGGCTAAAGCCGCCCTTGAAAGTTTGATACCTCCGGCAGTACTTCCTGAAGACCCCCCGATAAACATCAGAAGAACAAGAAACAGAACAGTCACAGGTGCCCACAAATCAGGGGATGATATCTGAAATCCGGTGCTTGTAACACCTGCAACTGCCATAAAAATACCCTGTCTTATTGCTGTTGCACTGTCAAGTCCGTTATATAATAAAAGATCAGCCGATATCACCAGAAATCCGATAAATATCAGAAAAAACAACAGCCATGCCTGCTCATCATGGAAAAAGCTCACTTTTCTTTTGTGATATGACATATAGTAAATCTTAAAAGGAAGAGCTCCTGCAATCATAACAGGAATTATCAGCATTTCCAAAAGCGGATTATTATAAAATGGAATTCCTGCCGAATGAACAGAAAAACCACCAGTTGCAATTGCAACCATCGCAATGTTTACTGCATCCCAAAGTGATACACCCGAGAGAAGAATTAAAAGAACAGAAATTACAGTCAGAACCAGGTATATCTTCCACATCTGAAGACCCTGCTGAACAACACTTGGCATAAATGCCTCACTTCTTCCTTCCGAACGATAAAAACGTGAAGGATTCAGACCGGTTTTTGAGAGCATAACAACAGTGAAAGCAACTATACCAAGACCGCCAAGCCACTGCATAAGAGATCTCCAAAAAAGGAGAGTATATGGTGCCGAATCTACATCAGGCATCATTGTAAGGCCCGTATCAGTCCATCCCGACATTGCTTCAAATACTGCATCAAGATAGGGCATCCCCGCACCTATCCAGAAGGGGACTGCACTCACAAATGCACAAATGAGCCATATAAACGCCACTGAAAATAATGCCTGGCTTAATTTTGCTTCTCTGTTATTTTCAGGAAACATCAGAAAAGCTGTTCCGATAAGGTACAGAATCAGAGGCACAAGTGCCATCGGGACTATCATATCCCACTCACTGTATATTATGGCAATAAGAATCGGAATACATGTTCCAAAACTAATAAAGCGAAGCACATTTCCCAGGTCATCTGCTATTACTGAAAACTGATTTATTCGGTTCATCGGAGATACATCTAAGGTAAACTATCAGATAATATATGTATTTGCATAATATCGCGGGAAATACAATTTTTAATTATTAATTTTATCAAAAATTAAATTTATTTTTTATTTGTCCACAGACCATGAATGTTACAATATTCTATTGCTTTTACATCCGCATTCTGGCAGGGGAAATTTGCAACAGGCTCATCTCCCGGAGACAACCAGTGAACCATCAGATCATTTCCGTCAATTACTCCGATACACACAATATGATGTTCAGGCGTCATGGGATGAAGTGTGGAACCGACTGTTACCTTTATTCCGGACGCTGTCTTTTCCACAACAGGAACATGCTTTTCAGTCTTAAAGTCCGCAGTCTGTGCCTCCAAAAGCTTCATAGGTACATCACAGCATGAGAGTTCACCCTTCCCCGCATCTGCAACTATCAAAACATTCCCGCATTTTTCACATTTGTAAATTTCAGCAATTTTTGTCATTTAATTTAACCCCCTTTTTTTTATTAAACGATCTTGTATTCGCTATGCTTATTTAAGATTTCTTCGGCAAGTTTCTCAAGATTTGAAAATACTTCTTCATCAGGAAGACCTTTGATATAAACAGGCTCGAGAATTTCAACATCAAGCTTATGAATCATATCACCAAGGTCATTAACCGTCTTTCCCCCCCACCCGTATGAGCCGATTATCCCGACAAGCTTTGCTTTCGGTTTTAAAATGTTTGCAATAAATGCAAGATTTGCGACTTTTGGATGAGGACCAAAAAGAACAGTAGGCGTTGCAACAATAATTGTTGCGGCGTCTAAAAGATCCATAGCAAGTCTTCCGGTATCAGTCTTTCCAAGATCATAAGGACGGACTGATATTCCTTTTGATAAGAGACATTCTGTCAGATACATTACCATTTTTTTAGTGCTTCCATGCATGGAGACATAAGGAATAATTACCCGGTTTTCAACCTTATCAGAACTCCATTCCCGATAGGCATCAAGAATATATCCGGTATCGTTGTACATCGGCCCGTGGCTTGGCGCAATAATATCAAATTCATACCCTGAAAGCCGGTCTAAGTACTCTTTCACCTTATTCCTAAACGGCATCATAATCTCGGCAAAATACCTCTTTGCGAGAACATAATGCAGATTTTTGTCATCAACAAAAAGGCTTCCTGTTGCATAATGTGAACCAAAGAGATCACATGTGAACATAATCCTGTCCTCCCGGAGGAATGTGATCATGGTATCCGGCCAGTGTACCCAGGGAGTTATCAGAAATTCAAGTGTTTTATCGCCCAGTGAAAGAGTTTCACCGTCACCCACAACCATTATCCTGAAATCAGGAATGTGATGAAGGCTGATTAACAGCTCTTTGCACTTCTCAGACGCTATAACCTTTGAACTCGGAAACAACTCTAAAAAAACAGGAATTGCACCGGAATGATCCTGTTCTGCATGATTGGCAATTATGTAATCAATCTTTGACACTCCTGAACGTGCAAGGTTTGTTATAAATTCCTCCTCAAATTCAGGGTCAACACCATCTATTAAAACGGTCTTTTCACTGCCCTCTATCAGATAAGAATTATAAGTTGTACCATCCGGAAGAGGCAGAAGCTCGTCAAAAACCTGTCTGTCCCAGTCGATTACTCCAACAGAATATACGTTATTACAGATCTCTCTAACTACCATTTTCAAATCTCAACAAACTTTGATTTTTCTGCGCCACATATTGGACAACACCAGTCATCAGATATCTCTGAAAAGGCTGTGCCGGCAGTTACGCCTTCATCGCCCTTTTCGGGATCATATATGTGCCCGCATACTGTGCACTTCATCTTAATACTAACCACGTCTAATCCTCTATCTCAATAGCTTCAAATTTGTCTTTCTTTGCGCCGCATCTCGGACATTTCCAGTCTGCAGGAATATCTTCAAAGGCTGTTCCCTTAGAAATACCACTTCCTACATCTCCTATACGCGAATCATAAATGTATCCGCACTTTTTACATTTCCAGACTTTCATAATCAAAACCTCCAAAAAAATCGGATCCTGGAGATCCGGTTTTAAGTGTAATTATACGATTATCCCTTAATAGTTTTCTGTGAAAAAAGGTTCATGAATCTTATGATTCATACAATGCCTTAAATAAAGATATTTTTACCGTTTTTTATCACTCATCTCTTCTATTGGCTCACATTCGAGTTCGGCTACAATCTCAACCGGATTTTTTACCTTTTTTACCAGAACACGGATTCTGTTAAGTCTCTCAATGCCTATGAAATGTTCTGCCATTACTTTACCGAACGGTGACAGGATCACTTTCCCCGAGGATACAGAGATATACCCCTGCCTCTTTAACTGAGGATACACATCTGACATCTCACCTACCATTGTATTGCACATTTTTTTAAGGCCTGCCTCATCTCCCCTGCAGACAACAGCATTTGAGACAAATTCCTCTGAAGAGGCCTCATCATCATATACCGGTGCCACCTCTTCCATCTCACCCTTAAGAAGATTAATTGCAACCTCTTCTTCGGTAAGCTTTGACTCACGGGAATAATTTCCTCCGGGTTCTGCCAGTACAACCACCTTTCCCAGATCATGATAGTCAGGTCTTCCGGCACGCCCCATCATCTGGCAGAAGTCCTGAACAGTAAGCCATTTTATTCCCATTGCAAGTGCATCAAATATAACCTGTGATGCAGGAAAATCAACGCCTGCGGCAAGTGCTGCGGTTGTTATAACACCCGATATCTCACCTTTTTCAAACCTTTTCTCTACAGAACGCCTCTCCTTTGGGCTGAGACCTGCATGGTATGCTTCAGCACTGCCCCCAATTGCATCCGCAACTTCGTGGCATCTTGCCCTTGAATTTGTAAAAACAATTGACTGTCCCTTATAGCCTTTTGACGATTTTTTCCGAAATTCCTGATTTACAAGTCTCTTTATTACATCAATTTTCTGCTTTCTTTCAAGAAATAACAGATGACGCTCAAGCGGGACAGGCCTTTCGTTGTAGGTAACAAGATTTGCGGCGAGTTTTTTTGCAAGAAGATGCGGCATACCGATTGTTGCACTCAGATAAAGAAACTGGGCATTGGGAGCAATATACTTCAGCCTTGATATAAGACCGTCAAGTCTGTGACCACGTTCTGAGTCTTCGAGAGTCTGAACCTCATCAATAACAACAGTCCCGATATTTGAAAGTGTCCTGCCTGTTCTCAGCTGGTGATCAATTCCCTCATATGTCCCGACAATAATGTTTGATTTTAGTGTCCTCTTTGCATTTACCCTTGTTTCCGGAAGATTAATCCTTGATACACCTGTCTGAAGAGATACATTCAGATACGGATATCTCTCCTCAAAACGGTTGTATTTTTGATTTGCAAGAGCAACAAGAGGAACTAAAAAGAGCATGTTTCCTTTTCTTTCTGACTGGTTTTTCATACCCGCCATCTCACCAATGAAGGTTTTTCCACTCGCGGTTGCTGCAACAACAAGCTGATCCTTTCCATCTAAAAGACCTGCATCCACACAGAGCTGCTGGACCGGCATAAGGGTTTTTACACCGCATGTTTCCTTAAATTTCCCGGGAAGAGGAAGATCTGTAATATCAGTTGTCTTTGTGACCTTATGGGACTCCAATACATCAAATACCGTATTTTTTAGATCAACTCTCTCCGGCTGAAGCATTGCAAGAACCTTGTCAAGATCCATGTAAAGAGACAGAAGCCTTTCAAGATGAGCAGTTGATATACCCCCCATTTTGCCCAGATAGCCAATCTCACGGCGCAGTTCATTCCGGGCACAGTCAATACAAATATTTTCCCTGCCATATTTCACAGAATTTTTTCCTTTTAGAGGAGTTATTCTGTTTTCAAGGATACAGGTCCGGCATACCCGCACATGTCCGTAATTTATCTGAAGATCATCTAAAAAAGATTCAAAGTTTTTAGCTTCACCGGTGAGTCGTATATCTGCATTTCTAAGCTGAGAAATCAGTTCCTTTGTGGGAGTGTGCTGAAGCTGCCGTTTTTTACCGCACCATTTCAACCGGTAGTTCTTTGGCCGGAATCCCTTTGATGTTTTAACAAGCTCAACCGCACCTTCTGCTTCAACAAGATGCCTGTCATAAAAAAAAAGTTTATAATCTCCGCGTTGCGGGTGAACTATTATCTTCATGGAGAAATCAGATCATGAATTATATAACGAAGACCGGAGGATTCCAGTCTTTTTAAAAAGTCAGTGAACTCCTCATCCACAATTACTATTGCACTTTCAAGTCCGTGTACGGCTGCGTCAATCACACCCTCTCCTGCACCGAAATATATGTCAGGATTTTTCCCGGTGTTTTTTATTGCGATATCGGCTTCTATCCCAATCGCTCCTGTAAACTCAGCCTTTTTGAGTATATCACAGAGAATTTTGGATGAGATCTTTTCAGAACCACCTCTCTGGATACGCGGAACCTTGCAGACATGTACAAGCCCGTATGAATGATCAATTATCCCAATAAGATTTGAAATGCCAATATCCATTCCGCTCTTTGCATCAGCAATTGCAACACCTGTTGCATTCTGATTTTTGTAGGAAGCATGCATAAATCCCTCTTTCATATATATGCCCACTTTCTCACCGGCCCTGATGTTGCAGTCTGCTATTGCAGTCCATACAGACACCTGCTGCACAATATCCCGTGTTATATGTTTGGCATACGATTCAAGGGCTTCAGCATTGTTGATAACCCACTCCACACCCTTTGGAGTTATTATATAACTGCCGCGACCCTGTGACTTCACCATCTCGTCGTCAACAAGTTCGCGTATATATTCTGAGACTGCCTGAGGTGTGATTCCAAGTTTTGCTGCAATCTCCTGTTGTCTTACAGAAGGCTGATGCTCAGCAACCTCAACAAGTATCTGAAATTTTGTTGCCTCTCTCTTACTTCTGAGAATTATGTATAGAGGATCATTCTCCGTTTTCTTCAACAAAGACCAGCCCCTGTCCCTTCACATCAAGAATTGGCAGGCGTTTTGCAAGACCTTTTACAAACACAGGACTTACACCATATTTTCTGGCGAGATCGTTTACAGAAGTGTTTCCTGCCTTAACATCCTTTTCAATTTCATCCACCAGATTTCTCAGGGATTCATCAGCTGATATTGAAACATTTATGATGTCTCCAAGATCTTCCATTGTACACTGGAAATTTGCCCTGAATTTGCTGTAAGTTGTTTTATATTCCCGGGAAGGTTTTTCACCGGGTTTTGGCATTCTCCACTGTTCTTCAACAAGATTGCCCTTTTTTAGAATGGCAATGCAATCCTTCACTTTACCGACATCAACAGCTCCGGAAAGCTCCTCTTCAGTTACCCAGTTTTTGCTGAGCTGACCATATATATCCTTGAAATCTGAATCGTTGAAAGTTATCAAAAGCGTAACAAGATCCAAAGGATCGTTAACTATTCTAATATGCCCCGTCAAAGTAAAAACCCAATAAATATATGTGCTGTAGTAAAATAAACCTATTTCCAATTAACTGGCTTATTTTTTAGACATATATTTATATGAAATTTTATTGTCCGGATTCAGAAATCAATTATTCACAACTTAAAACGTCCAGAATTCAGGTAGAATAATAATCTAAAAATTTAGAATGATAGTCGGGAATGCCTGTATTATTCCTGTGCAATATATGGAAGAAACAAATACCTTTTAACAATCTGTATCATATGTTCATTTATAATTAAAATGTCTGGTAAAAAAGAAAACTAATCTCCTGGAAAAATGTTCTGGAGAGATTATATTGAAATCAAATCATAATATATACTTTAATTATAAAAACGAACGGCTAATAATGTCTATATTATTTGTCTATTTACTAACAACTCAGCTGGATATATCGCCGGAGTAATAAAGAAAGGAAATAATTTTTTATGCAAAAAAGCGGGCAGATAATCATAAAAGGCATAGTACAGGGAGTGGGATTTCGGCCTTTTGTCTATGCACAGGCAGAAAAATACGGAATCTGCGGAAATGTAAAAAACCTCGGTAGTGAAGTAAGAATAAACGCATTTGGAGATAAATTTGAGGATTTTTTAGCAGCAGTCTCTATTGGTACCCCGCTTTCAAAAATAGATAGTGTATCAGTCATAGAAGCAGAGGGAAGTTTACAAAAAGGATTTTTAATAGAGAAAAGCTCTGTCGGAAATCTTTCAGGATTTATTCCTCCGGATGTTGCAATATGCAAAGAATGTATATCAGATATTTCTGATGAAAATGGCAGATATAAAAATTACTGGGCGACATCGTGCGTAAACTGCGGTCCACGCTACAGCATAATAAACGAAGTTCCCTATGATCGTGAAAGGACAACAATGGATAAATTCCCAATGTGTGCGGAATGCAGAGAGGAATATGAAAGTCCGAAATCACGCCGCCATCATGCACAGACAATAGCCTGTGACAGCTGCGGCCCAGAACTCTTTCTTCTCAACAGAAAAGGAGAACAGATTAAATGCAGTGATCCAATAAAATCCGCAGCAAATCTTCTGGATTCAGGAAATATTGTTGCAATTAAGGGTGTTGGCGGGTTTCATATAGCATGTACCGAGTCTTCTGCTTCAAAGTTAAAAAAATGCCTGGGAAGAACCGAGCAGGCACTTGCGATAATGGCGGAAGAGAGAACAATTCTGGATATTGCAGAAGTTACTGATTCTGAAAGGGAGATATTAAACAGCCCTGAGCACCCGATTGTTGTCCTGTACAAAAAATATCCTTCATCTCATCCGGATATAAGCAATATCAATTCCATAGGATGCATGCTCCCATATACCGGACTTCACCATCTTCTTTTTTCCCGTCTGAAAAATCCTCTTCTTATAATGACAAGTGCAAATGCGCCGGGAAATCCTATGATTACAGAGACAGAAGAGGCAGTATCAAAGCTTGCAGGCTGTGTTGATTTTTATCTGACCCATAACAGATTTATCAGAAACCGCTGCGATGATTCTGTTGTAAGGGAAGGATACATTATCAGGCTTTCAAGAGGCTATGCTCCAAAAAGAACAGGTATTAATCTTGGTAAAAAATGTATTCTCGGAACAGGCCCGGAACTTTATTCTAATATATCCATATACAAGGACAAATTTTGTTTCACCTCACCCCATATCGGCAACATCAAAAACCCGTCCACACTAAAATATCTTGAAAATACTGTCGATAATCTCAAAAGACTTACCGGTGCGGAATTTGATCTGATTGCACATGACATGCACCCGCAGTTTTTGTCAACCAGATATGCGAAGAGAATTGCAGAAGAATGTGGCGCAGAGACAGTTGCAGTACAGCATCACAGAGCACATATTGCAGCAGGTCTGGGGGAGAATAAACCATGCGTGGGAATCGCTCTGGACGGAGTAGGTCTCGGAGACGATGGAACAATATGGGGAGGGGAGATCTTTGCAGGTGATCTGACTTCCTTAAAAAGAGTAGGCCACCTTGAATGTGTAAAAATGCCGGGAGGAGATCTTGCAACACAATTCCCTGAAAGAATGCTGTATGGTATTTTACCAGATGATGAGATTAGAACTCTCCTGTCCGACAGAGGATGGAAAGACCTTGAACTCTCCGTCCTTGACAGACAGATAAAAACAGGTTTTAATGTACCCCTTACAAGCAGTGCCGGAAGAGTACTGGACGCTGCATCATCTCTTCTCGGAATCTGCAGGGAAAGAACATATGAGGGCGAACCTGCAATGAAACTGGAATCTGTGGCATCCGCAGGAAAGCCTGAAAACTGGGATCTAAATGTTTATGAAAAAGACGGATGCAGTGTCCTGTCCACAAAAGATCTCATAAAAAAAGCTATTTTGAGGCGAAAAAACCTTTCTGTACAGGATGTCGCAGCATCAGTCCAGTACAACCTGGCCCGTGAGTTTGCAGAAATCGCAGTTTTAAAAGCATCAGATTATGGAATTAATGATGTAGTTTTGTCAGGTGGCGTATGCATAAATCACACAATAAGAGAAACAATCAGGACCACAATAAAAAAAGCGGGACTTAAACTGATTATAAATGAAGAATATCCCTTTGGAGACGGATGTATATCATACGGACAATGTGTATATGCAGGACTAAATGATGAAAAAAATAAATAACCGGTAAAATTTACAATTTAAAAAAAGCTGATATAAATTATTTCTCAATATTCTCTTCTACAATTTTTATAAGTTCTCCGGAACGGAAGGGTTTTTGTAAGGAACCAAAAAAACCAAAATTTATGGGATCGTCCATTGCTCCCTGAACCGAGTCGCCACTTGAAATAATAATTTTTATATCAGGATCAATCTCTTTCATCGGTTTTAAAAGCTCTTTTGCTCCAAAATCTCCAGGAACTGAAACATCCAGTATTGCCAGATCAAAACCATTTCCGGAGCAATATGCATCTTTAAAAATTTTTAAGGCTTCAGTGCCGGTTTTTGAACATACAACTTCATAGCCGCTTCTGCTCAGAAACAGGGACATAATGTCAAGAATGGGAGCTTCATCATCCATTAAAAGAATTCTAAAACATTTCATAAATGACACCTCATTGACATCTGATTACAAATTTCAGATATATTATCCAATACATTTATCTTCGCCATTTATATTGAATGTTATCGTAAGAGAAGTCAAAAAAAAATTATTTTAAAAATTCACTTCCTTCTCGCAATAAGAACGAATCCGAATATTGAAATTATTAATCCTGAAAATACTGTGAATACAGAAACAGGTGTAGATGTAGGCTGTGTTGCAGGTGTCAGTGTTGCATGAAGCTTGACTGTTTCACCCTTTGCAGGATAATCAGAGATCTGAGCAGTAAACGGAGTGTATCCGCTCATCTGAACATTATAGGTGGTATATGGAGTTCCGGTTGTATATACACTCACAGTAAGCTCACCGTTAGCAATATCGCCCTTATAGTCATCATTGAAATATACATTTGCTCCGTCAACATTACAGTAAACTACATAGTATCCCATATCGCCGCCAATCATCGTCGGTGCAGGTGTAGGTACAGGGTTTAAGGTTGCATATACGTCAAGAGTCTCACCCATATCAGGATAGCTTGTAATCTCTTCTGTCCATGTGTTGTAGCCACTCATCTCAACCTTTATAACATTATAAGGAGTTGCGGTTGTATAAACAGGAACTGTGAGAATTCCGTTGTATATTTCTCCCTTATAATCATTATCAAAGTAAACCATAGCGCCGTCAATATTACAGTGAACATTGAACCATGCCTGATCTCCCCCGACTGTTGCTGCACTGACTGCAACAGGTAACGCTGCAAAGATAAGTGCAAATCCTAATAATAATGCCATTATTTTTTTCATAATATCACCCATTATCTGTGATGCCTTTATTTCTATTTTTTTTTCGATATAAGTCTATCTAAGGTTGTCCCGCGATAACTTTACTGGCTGGACAGTCTCCTGATGACATAATCTGAAGAAATATTTCTAATAAAACGGTTTAAATGACAAACCACCGTGGAAGTGTCAGTTTAAATGATATTGGTGAAATGCCATGAAGTGAATTAATACCTATCTAAAATATTACCGGAATTTTAAGACAGCTAATTAAAACAGATTATATTCAAAAACAGAAATTATTAGAATTTGAAGATTTCAAAAAGTAAGTTTAGATTTTAAGGATTCAGTCCTTTCTCATAGTCAGTGCTGCTACTGCTCCAAGACCGGCAAGTGCAACAATTACTCCAAATCCTGGTGATGTTTTTTGCTCAGGTGTCTGTTCGGTTGTTGAACCGGTTGTGGGTGCTGAGGTTACTGATGCTGTTGCCTCAGTCTGAACAGTTGTTGATGATGTTGTAGGTGTAGCTGTTGTTGAACCCTTAATAACAAATTTTGCTGTTGCAGTTACATCTGCTTCAATTGCTTCGACGTTTACTATGTATTCATCTGCCTGAAAGTTTGATGTGTCTACATCCATGAACCATTCATTGTCTGTTGTGCCTTCTTTGACTTTGACAACTGAGGAAACACCTGAAAATTCTCCATTCTGTGTATTTTTTGTTGACGTAAATGATGAAGATGTAACTTCAACAATCAGATCAGAACCAACAGCGAGATTTGTTGTACCTGTGATCTTGAACTGTTCACCAATGCTGTGGTCACTAATTGAGTTGATTTTGATCCATGACTCTTCTACTAAAAGTTCATCATCTGTAATATCAGTGGTTGCCTGAACAGTACAGCATATCGCCCCTATAAGCAGCAGAAGTGCCAAAAAGTAACGTATATTCATATATTTTCTTTAATTTTCATTGTTTTTATATTATGCGAATAAATAATGGCAGAATCTGAGAGTTTGTCCAACGATGCCTTGCACTGGCTGGACAGTCTTTATCTAAATTCAGACATAAAAAAGATTTAGAAAAGATACTGTTCAGTAAAAAATCTCTGGTTATTAATGCACCAAAATCTGCAGATCCTGTTTTCAGGAATCTATCCGGATTTTATAAAAATATAATCTGCGAATTAGAATTTTAAATCAATCCGGGGAACAAATATAATTTAACTAAAGAAAAAAAAAGAATTTATCCGAAAAGTGCTCCGAGACCGGCCATGCCGCCCTCTTCCTTCTTCTCTTCTTCTTCAGGTGCTTCTTCTTCTTCTGCTGCTGCCGCCGGTGCTGCTGCAACCGGTGCTGCTGCAACTGCTGCAACTGCTGACTTCTCAATTGCTTCTGCAACGTCAACACCGTCAAGTGCTGCAATAAGCGCTTTTACACGGCTGTCGTCGACTGCTATACCTGCTGCTGTCATAACTTTTGTGACAGCTTCTTCTGTTATTTCCTTTTCTGCGCTGTGCAGAACAAGGGCTGCGTAGATGTACTCCATTTTATTCACCTAATTTTTTATTATTTTTTATTTATTTACTCAACAAGTGCTTTTACAGCGGATGATTCACGCTGTGCACGTCCGATAATCAAATCAACAACATCCTTTTCATAGATTGCTGCTTCGACAGCAAGGTTTTTAGCCTCGCGAACCGCCTTGCCGATAATTGCTCCGGCAGTTGTGGCAGTCGGATATGCCGCATTAACAGACAGGTTAAATGCCTGCTGTGCTGCGAGAACCACATTGTTGAAGTACTCATTCTCATCAATTGCCAGTGTCTTCGGCTCGAAGAATGTTCCATCGTAAAACGAGATCTGAAGGCTCAAACCAACATCAATTGGTCTGATGTCAAGCTTTGACAGCACATCTGCCATCTTAGCGTTGATTTCCTCGCCTGCTTTAACAACGGTTTTTGTCTCACGGATTACGACCTTACCACCTGTAATGGCGGCCGGGATTCCTGCCTGCTGCAGTGTACCGACAATCGGTCCCGGCGGAAATGCCGTAGGACCTTTAGGGACGACAATATCCTCGGGTGCTATATCCCCGGGCTTTGCCACCATCTTTGTCATGGTATCCTGAAGCTTTCTGTAGAGCTTAAACGGATTTTCGTTTGTATAGATCATAGCGCTCTGGCCGTCAATGTAATCAACAACATTGCCGATCTCGCCGCCCAGTTCAGTAAATGCATGCTCTATCAACGTATTTCTCGTCATTTTGAGCACTGCAGAGCCACGAAGGTTGCGGCGCATCTGCTGAAGCTGGCTTGCCGGAATTCCATGAAGATCTACAAGACCTGTAAGTCTGTATTCTTTGGAAAGCGCTATTATCTCCTCTACTTCATCCTTTTTCCACTGCGGAAGGTGATGTGAATATATAGCCATATTAAATCAACCTCACTGCAGGGCCCATGGACGTTTTAACATATACCGAGCGAATGTTCATTGTTCCACTTTCAAGATTGGATTCAACCTTTCTCATAACTGCATCTATGTTCTCCGCAAGATCCTCAGGGGACATTGTAGCCGCGCCGACTCTGACATGGAATGTCTTTTTGTCTTTGGAACGGAATTTTACGGAATTTCTAAGACGCTCTACGATAGGTCCTATATCCAGTCCTGGTGGAACAGGCTGTGGCATTTTACCGCGTGGTCCAAGCCTTGTACCTAAGTAACGACCGACACTCGGCATTACTGCGGTTTCAGCGAGGAAGAACATATACTCGTCCGCCATCTTTCTGGCCTCACGTTTTTCGCCACCCAGACGCTCAATTTCTTCTGGCCCTATGATGAGATCTACATTTGCAGCTTTTGCCTGTGTGGTGATATCTCCCTTTCCAAGAACAGCGATCTTCTGGACCCGCCCTGTTCCCTTTGGAAGAACCATAGTCTCATCTATACGGTTTTTTGGCTGCGCCATGTCGACGTTTTTCAGATTGAATGTTATTTCAACACTCTCTGTAAACTTACGATCAGGCGCCTGCTCAACAGCCTCTGTTACGGCCTTTAGAATCTGGACCCTTTCAACCATCTTTTACCTCCATAGTTCAACGACCCGGTCATTGCCGGATCTTCTATAGGTTTTCATAGTCTATTCATGCGAGCTGACTGTCGTATTCGCCTGCATTAATGTCAGCAAAGATAGCTTTTGGCTCTTTGCCGTCAACTGTGACACCGACACTTACGCATGATCCAATAACTTCCTTTACGGCGTTTTTGAGATCATATGAAAGCATTCCGTCAAGTTTCATGCGGGCAATGCGAACAGCAGCTTCAAACGGCAGGTCTCCTACTTTAATGACGTTAGGTTCTCCTGAACCCTTCTCAATACCGCACTCTTTCATAATAAGTGCAGTTGCAGGAGGAACACCCACGGATATTGTGAAGTTTTTCTTGTCGTCAACCTCAACCTTCACAGGTACTTGCATACCATTGAATTCGGAGGTCTTTTTGTTGATCTCGTCAACAACCGCCTTCACATTAATTCCAAGGGGTCCCAGTGCAGGTCCCAAAGGGGGACCGGCAGTGGCCTTACCGCCGGGTACCAATACCTCGACTACTTCTCCCATTTCATATCACCTTTGCTCACATGACAAAACTATGCCTGCCACTAAGCTTGGGTCTTGAAATGTTGGATTTAAAATAACTTAAATGTATCAATAAAAGATTGCAAAAACATTCATAAAACAAATATTTTACACTGTTCAATTAAGATGAAGACTTCAATTTAAAAAAAAAAGAAAAATTAATCCTGATTTTTATCTATTACGCGCACATTGTCGCCGCGGACCGTAATCGGAATTGGAACCATACTCTCATAGAGCTCAACTGTAATTTCTTCCTTGGAAGTATCAACTCTTTTTACAACTGCTTTTTCACCCTTGAAAGGTCCGGCAATGAGTTCCACTATTGTTCCCTCATCAATTCCGGACACAACCGGTTTTGGAGCAAGGAAATGCTCAATCTCATGAAAAGATGTAGCTCCTTTCACTACTGCGCGTGCATTCGGAACCATCTCGCGCAACTGCTCAATACGGGCAATTGGATCCGGACTTTCAACAAGCACATAACCTTTGAGTTCACTGGGTGCCATAATTGCAACCACCCTGATCTCAGGGTGATCCTCCAGAGCCTTTACAATATTATCAACAACAGTGCGCTCCTGTTTGGCAGTCGTCTTTATTGCATATATCTGGTTTTTTATCTCGTTTTCGTCGCTCATTTCTACAATCCTTCAGAAATATAAGATATTTAAGGGAGGAGAAGAATTACTTCGTATATTATAAAACCAAGGAGACCAATTAAAGCTATTCCTGCGGCCGCAACAAGTCCTATTTTCTGAAATTCATCCCTTGTGGGAGTCCTTGAAAGTTTAAGGACCCTCCAGTATTTTTTGAAGAACTCTTCATCAACTTTAAATGACATCTGTTTTCACTCACCTGAGAAAGTCTATATCATATTCGCGCTCAGTGGATTTACACTTATTGAAATCATCACTTCTTCCGTATATCTGAGGAGAGTTGACACCGGTCACAACAAGCATTGTGCGCATCCGGTGCTGCATATCAGGATCAACCTGAGCACCCCAGATAATACGTGCATCAGGATCTATGCGTTCATAGACCTCCTGAACCACACCTTCGGCCTCTTCCATTGTCATATCAGGACCACCAACCACATTTACAAGTGCTGCGGTCGCGTTGGAGATATCGACATCCAGAAGCGGAGATCTCAGCGCTTTTTTAACGGAATCGGCAGCTTTGTCTTCACTGTCACTCTCACCCATCCCAATCATTGCAACACCGCCACGCTCCATTACAGTGCGGACATCGGCAAAGTCAAGGTTGACAAGACCCGGCTGGGTAATAAGTTCTGTAATACCTTTGACGGCTCTCATCAAAACCTCATCGGCTACCTTAAACGCAGCATGCAGAGGAAGTCTCGGGACAACTTCCAAAAGGCGGTCGTTTGGAACAACAATTACGGTATCTGCGACATCACGAAGGTGTTCAAGACCTGCTTCGGCATTTTCAAGCCTGATTGCACCTTCAGCCCTGAACGGGAGCGTCACAATAGCTATTGTAAGAGCTCCCTGATCACGTGCTGCCTTTGCAATTACAGGAGCAGAACCTGTTCCCGTTCCGCCCCCAAGACCCGCTGTAATAAATACCATATCACTGCTGGCAAGCATTGCGCGGATCTCTTCATCATTTTCAAGTGCTGCATCCTCTCCAACCTGCGGCACAGATCCTGCACCAAACCCCTTTGTGCGCTGCCGCCCGATTAGAATCCTGCGATCAGCTTTGGTTCTTATCAAATGCTGGGCATCGGTATTTATTGCAAACAGTTTAGCACCGTCGATTCCCTCTTCGGCCATACGTGTTATGGTATTTGATCCCCCGCCACCACAACCGACAACAGATATCTCAGTACGAAGTGATCTTAAGATCTCTTCAAGCTCCTCATCATTTTCATGCGAGCTGTCGACTATCATCTCTGTGTCGGCGTTTGCCCTGTTTAGTGCCTCTTCAACGATTGATTTCATCATAGATAATTCTCCAACCCCGGTACACGGATAACCTTTTCACTGCTTTTTGAGACCATAACGGGCGTTATTATCATATCACCCACCATAACATCAAAACCTGCGGCAAGCTTTCCAAAGAATGGCCCCTTTGGCACCCCCAGTTCTGCTGCCTTTGCAGGGTCAAATCTGATCTTTCTGATAATCAGCTGATCATTAATGACTGCAGTGTCTGCTTCTTTGTGTAAGATCTTAACACACAAAGATATTAAATCATTTATTGTTTGTAATTTATTTTCCTCATATGTGATAAGAATTGGGAGTATTCTGCCGGTTTGTGATGTAAGATACACAGTATTTAACTCTGAAATACCTTCAGTCAGGATTTTTTCACCTGCCTTATAGGCCTCATCAAAGAGGTCGCCCCCGATCTCAACTTCAACAGGATTTCCAAAACCATCCAGCTTTCCTATATGAATCCTGCATTTAGAATCAATACCAAGGGCGGTTTTTCTAATTTGAAGATATAACTCCCACGGGATATCCCTAATCTCTTTTATCTCACCTTCAGAAAGAACAGGAATACCTGATTCTAAAAGAAGACCCTCTATTTTTCGGACATCAGATCCTTTCAGAGCCTTTTTGTCAATATATGCAGCATCAGCACCGGATTTTTCAATCATCTGCCTTACAATATCCGAAGTAAGCGTGCCTGCCTCACGTGTATGCGCAATATGTCCGAACGCGCCCTTTGAGGTCATAGCAATCTCCGTCTCCCTTGCGGCATAGTGGTTCCCACCAAATCCTGCAAGGTTTATGGTTTCAAATGCATTCTGTTTTAATATTTCCAGAAGTGATTCGGATATTGCCAGGCCTGCATTTTCATCATTCCATTCTTTTTCTGTACTTCCTATCTCCACAAAAAAAGATGGTGTTTTCAGGTCTGTCGGCCCGTGATGAGTCACCTCATATGAGACTTTATAGCCCTCCGGCGTTCTATTTGCCATCTCGTTTAAGACCGCATGCATAAATTCGGGAGATGCTTTTGCAAGGGTTTTATCCTCCCCCCCCAGCATTGCCCGGCCATAGTTTCCGGTCACATGAACAGTAAGCACAGGAACAGGATTTTTGCTTGTGTGACGGGATATGAATATAATCAGATCTGATTCTGCCCTTTGGTCTAAAGATTTTTCATGTATGAGGCGGCCGTCCGTCTCAATAAAACTCAGAGTATGTGAATAATACTCAAAAGGGGAGTCTGAACTATTATTTAGCTTTAAAAGAAGGTGCCTTCTGATATTCCTCCCCGCCGCATCCGTCTTTGAATTTATAATTGCAACTTTCATGATATCATTTTATTATTTATCTGGCAGCTTTCTGCCACATTTAACCTGCAGATTCTTACCAACATTGGATTCTGTCAAAAATTTCTCAGGTTTTTTGTCTCAGAAAACAGGGTTGCCCCCAATTACTATTTAAGCTGCCTGCATGATTTTCCCGATGCAAAGCCGGATGAAACACTGTGAGGCAAAAATGCCGGTTTTTATTTTCCATCCATTAATTTATGATTCAAAAATCCTTTATTTCTGCATAATTTTTTTAAAAAATTATTGGGCCCCCCTCAAAAATGCTATCTTTAAAGAATCACATATATTAAGGAACTATTTGAGGGATCACATTTGAAAGAGGTTGCTAGCAGTTACAATGCAAATGAGGTGGAAGAGGAGGTCCGAAAATTCTGGGCTGATGAAGACACCTATATGAAGGTAAAGGAGCTCAGAAAAGGAGGAGAGGACTACTTTTTCGTGGACGGGCCACCTTACACAACAGGGCACATCCACCTCGGGACTGCATGGAATAAAATTTTAAAGGATACAATACTGCGCTACAAACGTATGCAGGGCAGAAATGTCACAGACCGTGCAGGGTATGATATGCACGGTCTTCCAATCGAGGTTCGTGTTGAAAACGAACTCGGATTTAAGTCAAAAAAAGATATTGAAACATTTGGAATATCAAATTTTATTGAGAAATGCAAGAGTTTTGCACTGACGCACAAGGACATAATGTCAGAACAGTTCAAAAGTCTCGGCATCTGGATGGATTTTGACAACCCCTATGAGACAATAAAACCGGACTACATTGAGGCCGCATGGTGGACTCTTAAAAAAGCCGATGAGAAAAATCTGCTTGAAACAGGACACAGGGTTGTCAACTGGTGCCCGCGCTGCGAGACTGCAATAGCTGATTCCGAGGTTGAATACTGGGATGAGGAAGATCCTTCAATCTATGTAAAATTCCCGGTTAAGGGCAAAGACTGCGAATACCTTGTAATCTGGACAACAACACCATGGACACTTCCCGCCAATGTCGCGGTTGCGGCAGGAAAGGATTTTGTTTATGCAAGAATTGAAGCAATAAAAGAAGATAAAAAAGAAATCCTCTGGATAGCTGAGGAGCTTTGCGAGAATGTCCTTAAAAAAGGCAGGTATACGGATTTTTCAATCATTGAGAAAAAAACAGGCGCAGAACTTGCGGGTATGGAGTACGAATCCCCGCTAAATGATTTTGTTCCTGTTCAGAAAACAATCAGCCACAGGGTTATTACAGGCGATCATGTATTACTCGACAACACAGGTCTTGTTCACACCGCACCCGGACACGGATGGGATGACTACCTTGTGGGAATTGAAGAAGGACTGGAATCACTCTGTCCTGTTGACGGCACAGGTACATTTACTGATGAGGCAGGGGATTTCGCAGGCCTTTATGTCCGCGATTCTAATGACAAGGTCATTGAGGCTCTCGGAGACCATCTGCTTCGCAGAATGAGGATTGTCCACCGCTACGGACACTGCTGGAGATGCAAGACACCGATTATCAGCCGTGCAACACAGCAGTGGTTCATCGCAATTCCGAAGATAAAAGAGCAGATGTTAAACGAGATTGCCGGAGTTAAATGGTATCCGGAATGGGCAGGAAGTGCAAGATTCCATGATTTTGTCGCAGATGCGCGTGACTGGTGCATATCACGCCAGCGATACTGGGGTATTCCTATTCCTGTCTGGCAGTGCGATAAATGTTCTAATCAGGACGTATTCGGCACAATGGCGGAGCTTAACTCAAAGGCGGGTTCCAGTCTTACAGACCCGCACAGACCATATGTTGACGAAATAACATACAGATGTGAGTGCGGCGGAACAATGACACGTGTCGAGGATATCTTCGATGTATGGTTTGATTCTGCAATGGCGTCATGGGCAACAATAGGATATCCCGGAAAAACCGAAGAATTTGACCGCCTCTGGCCTGCCGATTTTATAACCGAAGGTCAGGATCAGACACGCGGATGGTTCTATTCACAGCTTGGTGCATCAACAATAGCATTCGGCCGTGCGCCGTACAAAACAGTGATGATGCATGGATTTGCGCTTGATTCAGATGGACGCAAGATGTCAAAGTCCCTTGGAAATGTTGTAACACCGGAAGAGGTTATCGAAAAGGTGGGAATTGATGTTCTTCGCCTGTACATTCTCTCGGCAAGCGCACCGTGGGATGATCTGAAGTTTAACTGGGAAGGCATAAAGACCACAAACCGTGCGGCAAACATCCTCTGGAATGTTTACAGGTTCCCGCTCCCTTACATGATACTGGACAGTTTTGAACCACAGACAGGTTCTGACGGCGTATGGGACGGAGAATATGTAAAGAAAAACCTCGCTTTAATGCCTGATGAGGATCGCTGGATTATATCGCGCATCAATACTCTCTGCCGCGAGGTTGAGGAGTTTACAAACACATGCGAGCTTCACCGCGCAACAAGAGCAATTTTAAACTGTATCTTAGAAGACATCTCACGCTGGTATGTCCAGCTTGTACGTGCCAGGATGTGGCTTGAGGAGGATGCGGTTGAAAAAGTCCAGGCATATGAAACAATGTACTATGTGATGAGAAGGCTGTCAGGAATTATGGCTCCCTTTGCACCACATATTGCAGAGAAGATATATGGAAATCTCAGGACAGAAGCTGATCCTGAAAGTGTACACATGCTTGACTGGAATTCAGGTGATGAATCTCTCTGTGATATCACACTTGAAGATGAGATGGCTGTTATTCGTTCATTTGATGAATCAGTTGCAACTGCAAGACAGGACGGAAAAAGAAAACTCCGCTGGCCGGTCTCAGATGTAATCGTTCTCACAGATTCGGATACCGTTGAAAATGCAGTTGCACGCTTAAATGATCTGTGTAAACAGCGGGCAAATGCAAGGAAGGTTTCTGTTGTAAAAGGACCATGGGACAGGATGGGAGTCTCGGCAGAGGCTAACATGCGTGCGATAGGTCCTGAATTTGGAAAGGAAGGTCCAAAGGTAAAGGCAGCAATAGAAAGTTGCAATGCCGCTTTACTTAAAAAAGAGATAACAGAGAAAGGAAGCTTTGATGCAGGCGGATATACGATTACAGATGCCCACGTTAATTTCTCTGAAGTAATGCCGGAGGGCATATATTCGACTGAGATGGCAGACGGCACTGTCTGTGTTGATGTAACCTTAACAGAAGATCTCGAAGCGGAAGGGTTTGCCCGCGAGGTAATAAGAAGGCTTCAGGAGATGAGAAAACAACTGAATCTTAATGTGGAGGATTCAATTAAAGCTACAGTCTCGGTATCCGATGACAGGATTGCAGGACTTCTCGCACCATGGAAGGACTCCATAGCAGGAGAAATCCGGGCAGAAAAATTAATTTTGCAAAGTGAAATCAAAGATGATGCAGAAATGATACAGGACTGGGATGTTGAGGAAATTGCCATGAAAATGGCAATTTCAAAGGCATAATTCCACAATTTTTGTCAATATTTTTTTTCTTGTTCTTATCTTAAAATTCCTAAAAAAATGTTCATTCTTTAATTTAAAGCAGATATTTATATGGAACTTTTCTGAAAAAAATCCTAAAATGTTATAATAATATCAAAAAATGAAATTTGTCAGGAGTTTGCCTAAATGATTCCCGTAATTAATTTGTAAAGGTAATCCTCACCCTCAGGTTCGTTAAAAAGCGGGGGACTCATATCCCTGACAACCTTTCGTCTCTGAGCCACAACCTCGGTCTTTTCAACAGGGTTGTATCCTTTCTTTTCATAAGTCTCCTTATGAATTATCACGCCGCGCCTTTGCCACGCAGGAGTCCGGGAGAGATTTACACCCCTCTCAAACATCATCTCATGCATCTCTCCCGACTTCATCCCCTTAAGCTCACGCGCCGTGTTTGTCGGGGAAAGACCCTCACTAATCAGTGCATGCTGACAGTAGGCATTCATGTGATTTCGCCATGCCTCCTTCTGTCTCCAGGAGAAATACTCACAGACATAGTCATTTCCCAAAACCACAATCCTTGAATCAAAAGATAATGGTTCTTTTAAATCCATAAACATTCCAAATGCACTGGATGCATACGAAGCGCAAACCGAGTCAATTTTTTCAACTCTCCCGTTAAACGGCAGGCTCGAGAAGAAAAGGCTGATCTCATCGGAAAAAGTATATGCAAAGTCAGGTTCAAGACCGCTTTTTGAGATTAACTGTTCACATACCGTGCACATTGCGTCATTGAAACGATTATCGTAGGGCTTTTCTAACTCCATATCCGAAGTAAGGCCGTGAAACGCCCTGCCGTCAAGTCTTACAACTACCGGCGCAACTATTGACAGACAGCTGAATATCTCTCTTTTTTGCATATCAATATCTATATATTTTCTTCATATCTCACAGGGATAAAAAGAAGCGGGATTATTTTTTATATATTATTTAAATTCAAATCCCGACTTCCATTATGGACTTAAATTAAGTTTTAACTGATTTATAAGGCGCTTTAGTCCGTTTCCTTTGAAGGGAACATGTTTGTGAAGTGTCTGATGATGATTACGTCCCCTATGGATCTGATTATCCTGTACGGTATCTTAATTCCCTTAAATCCCTTTAGCTGAAGAAGTTCGGGATTTAAACTGCTGATAGCAAGAGAATCTATCTTTTTTGTATCAACATTTAAGACTGCATCGTCCACCACTCCTACACGGACAGCCTTTTCCGTGTAAACTTCCATCCCAAAAAGCTCGGTAATCTGTGTTTTCATTATAATCAACTGAAGGTATAATACTTAAAAGTTAAAAATATAATCTTTCCTGATGGCTGACTCAATTCAGATAGGTACTATCTCCGGCATTCCGATAAGGCTGCACTTCACATTTCTTCTTGTCATACCTGTCTTTGCCTTCATAATAGGCTACCAGATAGAATATACTGTTTCATTCCTTCAGGATGTCTTTGGAGTAACATCTGTTGATACATCACTGATCATGGCAGGATATATGCCATACACTCTCGGGGTTGTTGTGACATTAAGTCTTTTTGCCGGTGTTTTGATTCACGAACTTTCTCATTCCCTTATTGCAAAAAAGAAGGGGCTGACTGTAAACAGCATAACACTCCTCATACTCGGCGGTATTGCCGCAATAGATGAGGGCAAAAGTCCTGATCCAAAAATCGAACTGCCAATGGCACTTGCAGGACCAATTGCAAGTTTCATTATAGGCGCAATATCATGTACTGCGGCATATTTTTCATATGCATATATCCCGAATTCAGCAGTTTCAGGACTTTTGTTTTACGTATTCGGATATCTGGGATTTTTAAACATTCTGCTCTTCTTATTTAACTTAATACCGGCATTTCCTATGGACGGAGGCCGGGTATTAAGAGCCCTTCTTGCAAGAAGACTTCCGATATATCAGGCGACAAGGATAGCTGCGGATATCGGACGTGCCTTTGCCATCATATTCGGGATAGTGGGAATCCTTATCCTCAGCCCGATATTGATAATAATTGCAGTCTTCATATATCTCGGCGCAGGCCAGGAAGCGGAGATGACAAAGTTCAATGAACTCTTAAGGGATGTAAAAATCAAAGATGCGATGACATCCCCTGTCCTTTTTGTAAAACCTGAGATGCACGTGGAGGAGGTTATAGATCTTATGTACTCAACAAAGCATCTCGGATTTCCCGTTTTAGACAGAGGAATGCTTACAGGTATGGTTACGATGACTGATCTCACAAAAACGCCGCATATTGACCGTGAAGCCATGCTGGTTAAGGATGTGATGTCAGGAGATGTAATTACCCTCACTCCCGATGCCATGCTCTCCGATGCCATGAAGATAATGTCTGCTAAAAATATAGGGAGAATCCCGGTAACAGAAGATGGTGTATTACTCGGAATTGTTACAAGAACCGACATTCTTAAGTTTATAGAGCTAAAAGAGATGTTTTAAATTAAAAAAATATTCCATGAAATATTTGATGAGAGATCAAAACGTGATTCTCACGGGAATTTCATATATCCGGATACAGGAATATCCCCTGCAACTTTTTTAAAATCATCAGCTGACTTGAAAGGTCTTTTTGCAAGTATTTTTAAAGCCGTTTTTTTGCCGATACCAGGTATTTTTTTAACAGCCTGATGTGGCAGGGAGTTTATCATCAGAGGATTTTCAAACGCTGTAACAGAACGGTATCCCCAGTCTGTTACAACAGCGTCAGTGACTGTTCCCTTTTCCAGCTGATACGGAAATCCCACAAGTATCGGATATGAGCCCAGCTGCCTGCCAAACGATGTCTGACCCGATACCTCAATCACAACTCCGGAAAGAATGGTGCCCGTGGGAAACACTTTCTTTAACATAGGGAGATCAAAACCTGTCCTGACCCTTTCCTTAAATAATTTAAATCTGTCATCATTCTGCCCGAGAGTATTCTCAGTGTAGGCTTTTGTCCCTTCAAAAGGCATGACCTGCCTGATATTTACACGCCTTATTAAAAGGTCACTTTTAAGGAGTGAAAACAGGAAGGATTCATTCATGTCATAGGTCTTTTCAGTCTCCCCCAAAAGGCCTGTTACAAAATTAAGACCGGGCAGGAGGTGCGGGACTCCGTTTTTATCGCGAATGGCCCCTGCCTCGTTTACTATCTCTATCGCCTTTAAGACCTCTTCAGGCATGGCCTTTAGATTGTTCTCACCTATTACTACAGGGTCTGCCGACTCCAGACCAAACGCTGCAGTATCCCCTGCCGTATTCCATCTGACAACAGATGACAGAGCCTCCTTTGACTCCTCAGGATGATGTGCAATTGTCCCGGGATTTATATTGTCGATATGAAGAGTCTTAAGACCAGGCGCCGCATCCCTTATCCCGCGAAATAAAGACTCGATTTTCTCAGGCCGAGGAACAGGAAACTCCTCTCCTGAAACTGATCCATATGCAAGAAGATCAGGCTGCCTCCCGAGTCTGAAATGAACTGCTCCTGCTTCATAAAGGGCGGCGACCTCTTTGTGTACGCCCCCCTCATACCTATACTGCGGCATCCCGTAAAGATACTCAGTGCAGAAAGAACACCCTCCTTTTACAGCACGTGAACAGCCCCTTGCAGTCTCAAGTTCACAGATTATATGAGGAAATGCCGGATGCTGCGAAATAATACCGCTTCCCTGTATACTCCAGCGATCAATTTTATCATAGCTGAAATCACCAGATGACTTTCCGCCTTTCAGAACAGAATCAAGGGCCGCTGCAATCTCACCTGAAAGGACATGATCATATACGGAAAAAGCCTGTTTTTCTGCAATATCACCCCCGCCTGATGCACTTCCGAAAACAACAGGGCCGCCCAGACATTTTAGCGGATTTTTAAGACTGCTTCCAATCTGAAATATCTCATTTGCATTTGCAGGAGTCCCTCCGAGATACTTTCCGGGCACTGTTACTCCGGCAATAAAGACAAAAAGATCGGACTTTTCGATTTCACTCAGAAGAGTCGGTTCTTTTCGCAGTTGATCGATTGTTGCATATCTGATGTTAAAACCATGCTCAGTGCATACTCCTGCGCAGTATCTTACATATGGCGAGAGGTAGGGTGAGACACCGAGGCATGCCGGCTCATCGACATAGCCGTCCAGTATGAAGGCTTCAGATATCATATCCTAAAAGACCTAACAGTTCTCTTGCTATCATAAGCTTTCCGCGCTTCATCTGATTTACAGATGAGTCATCGAGATCAAAACCGACAAGCTTCACATCCGCTGCCCCCATGTCCAGAGCAGTAAAAACAGCTCTGTCCCCGTCGGTAAACCCTCCAAAATTATAGACTCCGTCAAATGGCCTGCTCTGGGTTGTCAGAACAACTGGGCCGGTAAAACGTGGAATCCAGTTTTTTAAAAGAGGTATATTGTCACCATGTGCATGAACAACCATTATTGTCCCTTCCGCACTCATCTTCGGAAAACTATCCTCACAGCCGTCAAGATCAGTTGAAACAATATCAGGCCTCATCCCTTTATTGTAAAGATAATCCGCCGCTGCATCGGCTGCAAAGATTACGCCTTCGATTAAGGCAGTCTCATCCTTAAGGCACGGGGCATTGCCGCATACAGTCACCTGTTTTCCGCAGCATGTGGATTTTAAGAGATTTATGTCATCCTTACGGGTAAGTGAACGTGCATATTCCGCTGCATGCTCATCATCCTCTCTTACAAAGCCAAAAAAATCCAGGATTTTTTGATAATGGGGTTCCCATTCTTCAAACTTCATTCTGCTCTTCTTCTTCGAGTCCGACGATATTTGCAAAACGCTTTAGTATGGGATCAATTACAAGAGAGAGAAGTTCTTCCTTGTTTTTTACAAGTGAAAATGAATTTAAGGGTATTCTTGCCGCAGCCATGTTCGCATGACCACCCGCTTCGCCTATACCCTCAAATGCCTCCTTCATCACATTGCCGACATGCATCCTTATGTCCTTATTTCGTGCAGAAATTGTAATGAATTCATCTCCGATTCCATAGGCAACAGCAGTGTTTACGCCCTCAAGCTGAATTAAGAGATCCGCAGCCTGGGGAATTACATCGCGGTTTTTAACATATCCCACATTTGTAAAGAGATAACCGTTCTGAACCTTTCTGCTTTTAATTGCATCACCAAGTGCATCCACAGTCTCAATTGACATTGAAGGGGATGTTATCTTATCCAGAAGTTCGCTGTCTGTTAAAGGCAGAAGAAATGCGGCGTAGTTTAAATCCTGCGGAGTTATATTCCGCGAAAAATCCCTGGTATCAGCACGGATACCATATAAAAGAGCGGTTGCAACTTTCTGATCTACAGAAATATCAAGCTCCTGAAGATACTGAGTCATAATGCTTGCCGTTGCACCGACTCCCGGTCTTATATCAACAAAATAAACTGACCTTATATCCTCATCAGCTGCTTTGTGGTGATCAATTATGATATCGACTTTCATTCCCACAGAGAGGAAATTGTTGGCGCCCGCAGATGATGAATCAACAAGTGCAAGATAGTCACATGCCCCGATTGTATCATCAATCATATCAGCCGTAATCTTTTCAAGCTGAATATCAAGAAGAGTTACGAATGCTCGGTTTTCCTGATGACCTATTTTGCCATCATAGAATATTTTACATTCAAGCTTTCCGCCGCTTGCCTCCTTTCCGATAGCGCAGAGTGCCATTGCACTTGATATAGCATCAGGGTCAGGATTTGTGTGAAGAACAATTCCAAGTGTTCCTTTGCACTCAGAAAGAAAATGGTATAGTTTCCTTGCAAGCCTGGACGAATGAAGCCTTCTTATATGGTGAACTGCATTCTTTGCAAAAACCTCCTGAGGATACAGGGCAATGTCAGCGCCTGCCTGTTCCAGAAGAGAGAGGCTAAGTCTGTCTATTGCACGGGCAATTACATATGCAGCAGGATAAGTTTCCTTTACTTTCTTTACTGCCTCAAGATTCGCATTCTTATCGCTTGAGAGAACAAATACAACCTCAGGAACAGGAAGACCCTCTAAAAGGGCAGGACTGTTTATATCCCTTGCAATTGCCTCATAATTCTGGTCCCGTAAATCCTCAACGCGTTTTTCGTCCTGATCAATTACAATCACATTTTCGGTATCGTGTACAAGTTCTTCAACTACATTGTAACCGATACTTCCGCATCCCAGTACCATGTACTTTACTTTATCCAAAGATCCATTCGGCAGGCTGTCAGGCATATCTACTATTACGTTATATCTCAAGGGTATTTAGACAATTTCCGAAATCTTTATCTGAATACACGTGTCACTTATTTAGGCACAACAATGGGCCTGTAGCTTAGTCAGGCAGAGCGACGGACTCTTAATCCGTAGGCCAGGGGTTCAAATCCCTTCAGGCCCGTTTTTGCATTTTTTGTTTGAATTTCAAAATTATAGAGTATTAAGCCTTTTAATTTCATTTGTATCATTCAGGAATTTATTTGCGTAACCTGCGGCACCTTTTTTAAATTTTAGAAAATCTTTGTTATTTTAAAAAAAATCAACAGAAAATTGATTATATTGAAAGTTTTACTATCTTCCAATTTTTACAAGCATCTCTTCAAGGCTCGGATAATGTGATTCTATTTTTCTCACACGTCCTCCGGCTGAAGATATGCCGGCTGTGAGTTCATTTAAAGAGTCCACATCTGAAACTCTGCCGGTAACTACTCCTGCAGATTCCTGATAATCCCTTACCAGACCCAAAAGAGCGCTTTTATCTTCAAGAACAAATTCCACCTCATAAAAAACAGATCCAAACTCATCTCTTAACTCGTCCATTGTCCCGAAAGCGACCTCACGTCCCCTCTGCAGGATCATCACCCTGTCACAGAGCTCTTCCACCTGATAGAGATTGTGTGCGCTTAAGAGAATCGTCTTTTTTCTCTCCGATCGGATTGTCCGCAGAAATTCACTTATATATCTGGAAGTCATCGGATCAAGACCTGATGTGGGCTCGTCATATACAAGATATGAAGGGTCGTGAATGAGTGAACGTGCTATTGCCACCTTTCTCTTCATTCCTTTTGAGAGTTCTCCGAGTTTTTTTCTTCCGGCTTCAAGGTCGAGGTCTTTTAGAAGTTCTCTGCTCTTCTGATCAATTTTTTCAGGCGCCATGCCATATATCTCACCAAAGAAAGAGAGATATCCCTCAACTGTCATATTCTCATATAGGCGCGACTCCTCAGGCAGATAACCAAGGGTTGATTTGAGTGAATCGGGATCTTTTACAGCGTCAATATCTCCCACAAAAAGCTCACCTGATGTGGGCGCGACGAGGCCTGACATAATCTTTAGAAGTGTTGTTTTCCCTGCGCCGTTATGCCCGATTATTCCAAAAATTCCCGAGTCCTCAAGGTCAAAACTGACTCCGTCCAGGGCACGAAAACCATCATAATCCTTAACAATTGAACGGGCATGTATCATAATCCTTCAGGGATACCTATAATCAAAGCATCTGATAAATCTTATTATAGAATTAATTCAAATTGAATCAAAGACAGGGAATTAATCAAAATGTCGGATGTAATACATCAGATTAAAACAATTGCAAAGTGGGAAATTAAGCGCTTTGCGGGAACAATGAGCGGGGAAATCCTCCCTATAGCCATAGTCCTGTTTGTTGCACTGATTATTGTATCGGGATTTGCGCAGCAGAGCGGAATCCACCTTCAGGATGATATGTACACAGTTGGTTCTGATGAGAGCATATCAGCACAAATTACCGCAGGAGACAACAGATTTTCAGTATATAAGGTTCCGTCAGGAATTTCTCCGGAACAGGGCGGTTTTGATCTCGTCCTCTCACGAAACGCTGTATATGCATCTCAGGACGACAAGGGCTTTGCGGCACTGACTGCCTTTGACAGGGATTATTCAAAATACAAAATTTCACTTTTCAACAGGGAAGAGGATCTCTATGCGGCATATCCACTCTGGATAGAAGAGGAGTACATCAAAAGTGAGATTGACTTTGTTGCAACACAGAGCGGACAGAGAGCAATTGCACCGCCAGACCCCCGGATAAAACCTTATCCCGATAAGGCTCCCGTTGCAATTCAGGCACCTTCCTCAGAGATCGGAGTATCAAGAGAAGAGCTGAGAGCTGAGCTTATATCAGGCGAGAATACTGACAGCAGGGTAAGCAGATATGCTGATGTTCTGGCATCATCTGATACAACATCAAAATTCAAGACACCTGCACAGCTCTCCCCACCCCTGCCGTTTGACTCGATAATTTTAATATTCGTATTTATATTCCCGCTTTACTTCACATCACAGTTTTTCATGATGAGTATAATGAACGAGAGGATCGAAAGAAGCGGGGAGGCTCTGTTATCAACACCTGTAAAGTCATGGGCAATAATACTGGGAAAAGGTCTGCCGTACTTTTTGATGATGCTTGTAATATCCGCGATACTGACATTTCTGATTGATGCACCGCTTTTGATTCTCCTGCCGGTATTTCCTGTAATACTATTCTTCCTCTCAAGTGCACTTCTCATCGGAATGATCTCGAGGAGTTTTAAGGAGCTTTCTTTTATTTCGATATTTTTCTCAACCATTGCCACATCATATATCTTTTTCCCGAGCATCTTTGCAAATATTCACGTGGTAAGCCTGATATCACCCTTAACACTTATTATCTACGAGATTCAGGGGGACGGTTTTACATTATTTGACTATATCTACTCAACATCGCTATTCTTTTTAACAAGTGCTGTTATTTTTTATCTTGCTGCGAAAAATTTCAACGAGGAGAGGCTCTTTAACCATCATAAATTAATGCAGAGAATGATGGAGTTTATAGAATCGGTAATCTCAAAAAAATGGACAAAACTATCCCTTTTCGGAATAAGCATCTGCACAATTCCGTTTGTCTTCATGGCACAGCTTATGCTTCTTGTGCTTTTGTTCAATTTCCCGATGCCTTATTCGATAATTCTTCTCCTGTTTTTTGCGGCGTTTATTGAGGAGTTTGCAAAGTCCGTCGGCATTTACGCACTGATATCAAAAAGACCGGATTACCTCACCTGGAAAAATGTAATTTTAGGATCGGTTGCGGTTGCGGCTGGTTTTCTTTTCGGAGAGAAACTTCTCCTTTTTGCGACACTTGCGGAGATATCAGATTCCATATTCGGAGCAGTTCTTTTTGCAAGTCTTCAGGTGCTCTGGCTTCCGCTTTCGCTCCATTTCATAGGAATTCTGACAACAGCATCGATATTAAAGGCAGGCGGCAGGAGATTCTATATTCCGGCACTTATTATTTCAACAATTGTGCATAGCCTGTATAACCTGTATTTTATTCTCGGATGGGTCGGGTGACATTAAATGAATACTAAAAACTCCAGGATTATAGCCAAAAAAGAGTTAAAAAGTCTGATGAATGAGAAGACAATAATACTTGCAATACTTCTTCAGCTTTTTATTGCAATGTTCTCATCATTTCTGCTTGTCGGACTTGCATCAATGTACAACCCGGACTCGATCAGCAGATATTCAAATATTCAGTATCCTGTTGCATATACAGGGGAGCCTTCGGATGTTCTTTCATACCTTCGGGAGAGCAATGATTTTGTCGTATATGAGATGGATCTTTCAACCGCAGTTGCAGCATTAAAGGAGAGAAAGTTATCGGCAGTCCTGTGGGTGCCGAATGTGGCTCCGGATGCGGAATATCCTGTCAAAATAACACTATACACAATACAAAACGATATTCAGTCAAGTATTGTCAATGTCAAACTAAAAGAAATTCTGATAAAATACGAGGATAAACTGCGGGAGATAAGAAGTGACAGACTTACACAGACGCCTGCAACAGTAATTATTCCGCCTACAAATCCCTCAAGCGATTTTTATGAGTTCGTATACGGTCTTTTAATTCCGATGCTTGTATTTATGCCGGCAATAATATCGGGAGCCTTAATAATCGATCTCATAACCGAGGAGTATCAGCAAAACACTCTTGAAACCCTTATGTCAACACCGGTCACGTTTACTGAGATGATCTGGGGAAAGATTCTGGCATGCTTTATTCTCGTTCCCATTCAGGCCGCAGGATGGATTCTCTTATTAATGGCAAATGGAATTGCCATTTCAGGTTTTGTACCTATCCTCCTTCATGTATCCGCAGGTTCACTGTTTCTGATTCTTATCGGAGCACTTACAGCTCTTAAATACCGAGAACGAACCAATGCACAGTTTATTTTTTCTGTGGCAATTGTTGTTTTAATGTTGTTTATCCTCACAGTCCCGATGAACACAGCCAATATCATCGTCAGACTCTCTGTTGGATCGATAGGCCCTGAACACTGGCTGATTTTGATTTTGATAATAGCGGCAGCCTTACTTCTCTCATATATTACAACACATTACACAGAGAGAGTTAAGATGAAATTTATCTGAAAACCACAGGATTTTAATAGTTAATCTTGCAAATCAAAGACAAAATCATTAAAAGGAGAGAGGTTGTATCTCTGGATTGATTAAAATGTCTCTGAAAAAAGCTTTTACTTACGGATTTTTGTTTATCGCAATACTTGCGGTAATGGCTGCACCAGCGAGTGCAGAAGGAATAATTGGAAACCAGATCGGTTGGATTGCATTCCACACAAATGTTGACGGTGCGACAATCTACGTTGACGGTGCTGCATCGGGAACTACGGTAAACCAGGTATATACCTTAACAGTTTACCTTGACGGAAGTCCGTCCAGTATGCCAACGAGTGCATACGCTTCAAAAGCAGGATACCAGGACAGTCACACACAGAGCCTTTCCGTGCCGAGTGCAGGAGAGACCATAAACTACTACATGACCCTTAACCCAGTCGGGCCTTCCACCGGTTCAATATATGTGACATCATCACCTTCGAATGCGATGGTATATATTGACGGTAACTATGTTGGAAACACCCCGCAGTCTTCAAGTGGATTCGCTGTGGGAAAACACAATGTTGAAGTGAAAAAATCCGGTTATCAGAACTGGGCATCGTCTACATCTGTTACTGCAGGAGGAATGGCAAATGTCTATGCAACTCTTGTGGCAGTCGAATCACACGGAACCATCTCAATCAGATCAACCCCGTCAGGTGCAAGTGTTTATCTTGACGGAAACTATCAGGGCCAGACACCAACAACAATATCCGGTGTTGTAAAAGGGGCACACACGGTGGAGCTTAACAAGGCAGGATATAATGAATGGGTCGGCCAGGTAACAGTATACTCCGGGCAGACATCAACAATCTACCCGACACTTCAGCCCCTGCCAACACCGGGAACAGGAACAATCTATGCATCATCCACACCAGGAGGAGCATACATCTATCTTGACGGTTCCTACGTGGGAGTGACACCTAATTATGGAAACTACGTAATTGACAACGTTAATGCAGGCACTCACACCATTTCCTTCAAACTTTCAGGATACAAGGATGCAACATCCTCGGTTTCAGTAATAGGCGGGGGAACGGCAACAGTCTCAGTTCCACTGACACCGACGAGTTCGCCAGCCACATCAGGCACTCTTGACATATCCTCAACACCAACAGGCGCAAATGTCTACATCAACAATGAATACAAGGGAATAACTCCGTTCTCAATATCACTTGCGGCAGGACAGTACTCTATAGCATTCAGACTTCCCGGATATACAGATTCAACAACAATCGCGACTGTGAATGCAGGTGCAACTTCAACAGTTCAGGGATCACTTGTTCCTATATCACAGCCGACACAGTCAGGAACACTTCCGTTTGCAGCAGTCGGGGGACTTCTGCTTGCAGGATTTATGATTGTTGTAGCAGCAAGGAAAAAGGAATAAACAATTCCCTGAATTTTTTTACTTTCAATTAATTTTTTATGATCTGTTTTTATGCCTTTACTCTGTAAAATTAATACAGAGATTTTATGAAATTTACCGTCATATCGCCTAAGATATATACATACGGGGCAATGCTGATTGCCGGAATACTAAAAGACCATGGCAGTGACGTCGTTATAAAAAATACGCTCTCCGCACGCCCAAAGGACACAGTGATGCTCAGTCTTTACTCAACCCAGCACCTGATGTCGGAGACTATTATAAATTTCATATCGGAAAGAAGGAAAAACGGCGGTATAGTCTACATAGGAGGACCTGTATCAGCATATCCTGAGATTGTTCTTGGCGAATTAAATCCGGATGCGGTTTTAACAGGCGAAGGTGAGGAGACAGTTGTTCAGGTTGCTGATAAGGGCATTACAGATAAAATCCCCGGAATTGCATACTTTGGACCAGAAGGTGAAATCATAAAAACCCCTCCTGCAAAACCTGCGTCAATGAAACGCCCTCTTCCCATGATTCCTGCCGACATTGCAAAACAGAGCATCAGAGGTGCATCCGCATATATAGAGACACACAGAGGATGTACCGGTGCATGCACTTTCTGTCAGGTGCCCAGATATTTTGGAAGGGATATCAGAAGCAGGGATTTGGAGGATATTTTAAAAGAGGTCAGGGAATTTAAAAAACGCGGCGCAAAAAAGATCTCTGTTTCCGGAGGAACAGGCTCTTTATACCAGTATAAAGACGGAAAGATTGACGAAGACTCCTTTGTCGAACTCCTAAAAGGGATGGCCAAAATTATGGGGAGCAAAAACGTCTCCTCACCGGATATAAGAGTTGACTGTATCAGTGACAAAATCCTTGACGCAATCAGGGACTACTCAATAGGATGGGTATTCTTTGGTCTTGAATCAGGAAGCGATGAAATTTTAAAACATATGGGAAAAGGGGCAAAAATCAGTCAGGCGTCTCAGGCCATAAAAAGATGCAGGGAACACGGCCTTAAGGTTGCAGGCAGTTTCATTGTCGGACATCCGCTTGAAACAGATGAGGATTACAATAAAACAAAGGATTTAATCTCCGAACACTGCCTTGACGATGTTTTTGTATCAATAGCAGAGCCTATTCCCAAAACACCGCTTGCAGATCTTGTCTTAAAAACCCCGCGTGAGAATAATCCGACATATATGCCCCATGAAGGGGAATACAGGGCTCTTAAACTTACAGAAAGCGAGGCGAGATCCTTTGATCTTCAGATGCATGCCGACATGTACAAACCCGGTCTGCATGTTGTAACAGATGAAATTTTTAACACCTATCTTACAGGTGTCAGAAAAGACGGCATTGAGGTTCGGGCAGCAACTGAACTTTTGTACAAATATTACAGCTAAAATTTACAAAAGACTACAAAACAGAGACTTCCAAAATGCTTCCAAGAATCAAAGACTACATCCCGGAAAACATTTCCGACAAATTAAAATTTATTGGTCCGGGTCTTCTGCTTGCTATCGCCGCTGCTGGTGAAAGCGGAATCTCAGAAGCGGTTGAGATAGGTGCACATTACCATTTTGAGCTTATCTGGGTAATTGCCTTAACACTGATATTTAAATTTGCCTTCACAAACGGAATCGCGAGATACACGCTTTCAACAGGCGAGACCATATTTGAGGGGCTTAAAGCAATTCCCGGTCCAAAAAACTGGACTGTAATATTTGTTACAATAATATTTCTCCTTGAGATGTTTGCATTCGGCGGAATGCTTCTCTACGGCTCCATCTTTTTGGATTATTACCTGCCGGGAATATATTTTGAGAAGATTCTTGCTCTTTTGACCCTTGCAATAATTGTCTTTCTTTTGTGGAAGGATTCATACGAAAGGGTTGAGATCGTTGTTATTGCAATTGCAATCTCCCTTTTTGTAGGAATCGGATATTGTCTTTTAGAATTTAACCTGCCTTTTGAGTCTATTGCCTTTGGACTTATTCCTACAGTCCCCAGAGGTTCTGTTCTCTCCATTATGGCACTGATGGGTGCCGTTGGTTCAGGTTTAAATCTTCTATTATACTCGGTATGGCTTCACGAAAAGAGTAAGGGAGAACACGGCCCGGCATTTTTCAAACGCTATATAGGAAGCGTAAATTTTGATCTTGTCCTTGCATTCTTCCTGGTTTCAGTAGTAACTGTTCTCTTCCTTACACTTGGTGTAAGCGGCTTTGTGGTATCTTTTATAGGGCACGGAGAAGAGCTGACAATTGACACAATAATTGTTCAGGTATTGTATGTACTCTCAAACGTACCCTTCGGAGACTCGTTCTTTTTGATATTCGGGTATCTGATTATGTTTGGTGCGACTGTTACGGGAATGGATGGCCGTGCCCGTGCGATATCATCAATTATTAAAAGTTCTTCAGAGACAAAAATCCCGGAAAAACAACTATACAGGATTCTTCTGGCAGTATTTGCACTCATAATTGTCTCGGCAATACTTCTGGGAGAACCTGCGTTTCTGATCCACTCTGTTGCAGCAATTGCCTCGATTATGTTTGCACTTCTCGGTTTTATGGTTGTGTACCTGGATCTGAAGCTTCCTGATTATTCACGCGGCAACAGGCTCTGGCTTTTTGTTATGCTGCTTGGAAGTTCAGGATTCCTTTTCATGGCTCTGATGATGGAAGGCTCATTAATCTCACTGGGTCTTCCCTTAATAGAACGCCTCGTTCTGCTCATAATTCCGGTTTACATCTTTATGAGAACTGATCTCTTCAGAAAGTGCATAACAAAACGCCTGGAGTTGTCAGATCTCATCTGGGTTATTCTTATATTCGGCGCAATTTCGGTTTACGGCACATTCAGAGGAATTCCCGTTGAGGACCTGATAATAAATGCCGGTCATGTCGGGCCAATGATTGCAGGAATTATCTGCGGGCCTTTCGCAGGTGCAATGGCAGGGCTTATAGGAGGAGTATATCTTCTTGATACAGGTGGAGTAATGTCTCTTCCGTTTGCATTTGGAACAGCGGCAACAGGTATTGTGGCAGGCTGTCTGATGAAATACTGGAAAGAGAATATCACTTATTCCAAAGCGGCAGTGATGGTAATTATTGCAGAAATTGTAAATTTTGTAGTTCTTCCCTTAATATTCGGAGCAGATCTCTCGTTCATAGCAGAACATATGCGGATTAGTTTTCTGCCAATGCTTATTGCCAATATGACCGGCATTTTGATCTTTGTATATTTCCTAAAAGAAGGCGGACACAGCTTTATTAGCAGACCAAATGAGAGAATTGCTCATAATCTGGCAGTTGGAGATGAGATCAATAACTCCTCTGATATTACTCAAAAAGACAATTCAAAAATTTCAGCGGAGGATAAGAGATGAAAATAAGATCATTTCAGAAAAAAATATCTAAAAAAATATCCTTATCAACAGTTATATTTTTGATAATAATTATCTCAGGCATTTTTTACTTTTTTATGTATAACTTTGGACCTGCACCTGAGAGTTATCCGGATGAGATAAAAATCGGGGCAATCCTTCCCCTCTCCGGAGATATGAAGACTTACGGTATCGAGATAGAGCAGGGCATTGAAATGGCAGTTGATGAGATAAACAAAAACGGAGGAATCCGTGGAAGACCACTTGTTGTTGATTACTTTGATAATCTCGGAAGTTCAAACCTTGCTGTTTATGCCTTTAAAAACTTTGCAGACAATAATGTGCCGGTTATCATTGGTCCTGTAACAAGTACAAATGCACTTGCTCTCGCACCTCTGGCAGAAGAGTATGAAACAGTCCTTATCTCACCTACTGCCACAAATCCGGGGCTTTCTGATTATCATAATTATGTATTCAGAACTATATCCTCAGACATATACCAGGGAAGGGGCATTGCAAAGGTTCTTCCCACAATGAACCCGGATGTTAAAACAGCCGCTGTTTTATACATGAACAGTGATTACGGCATCGGGCTTAAAGACTCATTTGTGGAATGGTTCCCACAGGCAGGAGGAGAGGTGGTTTTTTCCGAAACATATGAACCCGGTGAAGAGAACTATTACAAAATTATTGATCAGATAATCAACAAAAAACCCGATGCCGTTGTCCTTTTAGGAACAGTTGAAGACGGAAAGAACATCCTGAAAAACGCAGAGGAGAGAAAACTCGACGTGGTCTGGTTCTGCTCTGAAGGACTCATAAACGAAGAGATTCCGGAATATGTCGGTGAATATTCGGAAGGCATTTGTGCTCTCATGCAATCAAGCCAGATACAGTCAGATAAATTCATTAGCCAGTATATGGCGAGATATAATACAACAGGAATTGACTGGCCGGTTTCTTACGGATATGACACCACAAAAGTTGTTGCAGAGGCCCTGGGAGCCTCGGATTACAACGGCAAGAGCATAAGTGAATCATTAAAGACAATCAGATACGTGGGACTCTGCGGACCTAAGGTGTTTGACAAAAAAGGTGACATCCCGCCTGCATATGATATTATGAGAATTGAGGATGAAAAATGGGTGAGAGTCAGGTGGAATCAGGTTGTTTTTAACCATGATGAAGAGCATTACGAAGAACACTGATTTAGATGTTTTTCCTCTCATTTATGCTTTTAAGGGCTATAACAATCATATAGATAAAAACACTGAATAAAATTATTGTAGCTCCTGACGGCACATTCAGATAATAAGAAAGAAAGATTCCGGTAGTTGTGAAGAATATTCCGACAACTGTGGACAGATAAAACATTTTTTTCAGATTTTGGGTAAATTCACGTGCAATTGCTGCGGGAAGTGTCAAAAGAGCAATTACAAGAATTATCCCTACCACCTGTATTAACATCACAACAGTTACTGCAATCATAATCAGAAGAAGTGTGATAAATCTCTCTGAAGGAAGATTCATGACACTTGCATATTCCTCATCAAAAGTTACCGCAAGGAACTGATTGTAGAAGTACCATATCACAAATATAATTCCTGCAAGAAGGACTGCCATTACCAGAAGTTCTGATGAGGGAACAAGGAGTATGTTTCCAAAAAGGTAGCCGAAGAGATCAGGGGCAAATCCCGGAGTCAGATAAACAAGCATGATTCCAAGCGCCATTCCAAAAGCCCATACAGCGCCGACAAGTGTATCAAGATGCTGATGTGAAATATTTCTTATCTTTGCAATCAGCCCTGCTGTTGCAATACAAAAAACCATTGCCCCTGCAATTGGATTAAAACCAAAAAAATAACCAAGACCGATACCTCCAAAAGCGGCATGTGAGATTCCGCCTGAGAGTGAGACCATCCTTTTTACAACAACAAAACTTCCGATAATCCCACAGGCTATGCTTGCAAGAATTCCTGCCAGAATTGCATTTCTGAAAAATTCGTATCCTAAAGCTGCCAGCATAAAAATTCCTCCTATTTTCTGTGGTCCCCAAAAACCCTGTGCGGAAGTCCGTGTGCGATAAGATCAACCGGACACTGATAAGCATCAAGAAGCATATCGTCAGTTATATGGCTGTCATTGTGAGTGAAAAGTTTCCTGTTAAGACAGGCAATGATATCGACATTTGAGGAGAGAACACCGATATCATGTGTTACAAGCACAATAGTCATCTTTTTGTGAAGCTCTGTTAAAATATCATGAAATTTGTCCTCTGTCGGAGAATCCACATAAACCGTGGGTTCATCCAGAAGCAGAACCTTTGGTTTTCCAACTATTGCCCGTGCTATTATTGCCCTCTGCTGTTCTCCTCCGGAAAGTTCACCAAGACTTCTCTCAGAAAGATGTGAGATTCCAAGAGATTCCAGTGCCTCCCAGGCAAGCTCATTGTCATAATCAGAATATTTTTTCCTCAGACCCTTTATGTGCCCGAGCCTTCCGGTCAGTACCATCTCCCTGACAGTTACAGGATACTGAAAATCAAATGTGTGAAACTGGGGAACATATCCAAGAAGGTAACGATTCTTTTCAGGACTCCCCCCGTATATACTGACATGCCCTTCTTCAGGTCTGATAAGACCCAGTATTATTTTAAGGAGTGTTGTTTTTCCCCCTCCGTTCGGACCGATAATTGCATAAGACTGGCCCTCCTCGATTTTAAATGACACATTATCAAGAAGTTTCTGCCCTTCCCGGTATACAGTTACATCCCTGACATCAACAGCTGTTTCTGACAATTATTGTACCTCCGCAAATGCCTGTGCAACAGATTCCATATTCTGAATATAATTTTCCGAGAGTGGATCTATTAAAACAACTCTTCCACCAATCGCTTTTGCAATTACATCTGCACTTTTTGTGCTGAACTCAGGCGATGCAAATACAACTTTTATATTGTTCTCTTCTGCCTGTCTGATTAATGCTGCAAGTCCTGCAGGTGTCGGTTCTTTTCCATCAATTTCTATCGGCATCTGCCGCAGATTATAATCTCCTGCAAAATACGACCATGCCGGATGATAAACCATTATAATTTCACCTTCCCTTCCTGCAAGTTCATCCCATATGGTTTTATCCAGACTGTCCAGTTTCTTTTCGTACTCAAGGAGATTTTTACGGAAGTACTTCTCATCCTCAGGGCTCAGACTGACAAGACCGGAACAGATATTCTCGGACATTATCTTTGCATTTTTTATTGAGAGCCAGATGTGAGGATCTCCGTATGCTCCCGCATCATCTCCATTTATCATCTTAACACCCTTTGAGCAGTCAGTTATCTGAAGGTCAGGGTTTAAATTTTTAATTTTATCCATCCATGCCAGTTCAGATTCAATTCCGGACCCTACCTTTGCGTACATAGATGCTTTTGATACATCCGTCAGCTGACCGGAAGTAAGCTCTGATGAATGTGGACTTGACCCGGGAGTAAGCATAACAAAAACATTTACCTTATCTCCCCCCACAGTCTCAACAAATTCTTTCTGAGGCGGTATGGATACTGCAACAGAGATTAAAGAATTATTCTCATCTTTTAGAGTATTAACAGACGTATTATCAGTACATCCTGAAAAAAAAACCAGAATCAGCGATACAGTCAGTAAAAAAACTGATAATATTTTTATGCTCAAATGCATAGTTTCCTCTTTTTTAATCTATTTTTGATATTATCCCTTAAGTTATAATTTTTTTTGGTCAGATGCTGCATATGCCTGATCAACTAAATAAAAAAACCATTAGCAATAGTTAATATATAATTTTTATTGATACAACTTTGTTAACACCCAATTAGAAATTGTTATTACCAAAAATTACAATAATTAATATTAAGGAGAAAAAATTTGATGAAAAATCACATTCTTTTGACAGGCCTTCTTGCAATATCACTTGCAGTTATATTTTCATGCGGATGTACAGGACAGGGAGAAGTCCCTGATAATTCTGTGGATGCCATAAACAGCGGAGCCACAGTTACAATTACTGATTCTCTCGGAAGAGTTGTAACAGTTCCAAAAAACCCGGACAGTGTTGTCTGCTCAGGCCCGGGTTGTCTGAGATATCTTACATATCTTCAGGCCCAGGATAAGATAGCAGGTGTTGATGACATCGAAACCAGAGATACTGTTTTTGATGCCAGGCCCTATGCTATTGCAAACCCGCAGTTTAAGGATTATCCACTTATAGGTGAATTCCGCGGCAATGATGATCCCGAAAAGATTGTTGCCGCAAATCCACAGGTTATCTTTAAAACTTATGTGACATCACAAAGTGATGCTGACCAGCTCACTGAGAAGACCGGCATTCCGGTTGTTGCCTTAAATTACGGAACCCTGAGCACTTACCAGGATGACATGTACTCCTCTCTTAAAATAATGGGAGAAGTTATGGGCAAAGAAGAGAGAGCAGATGAGGTCACTGCCTTTTTTGATGATATGATAAATGATCTCAATAGCAGAATTGCTGATGTGCCTGCCGGTGAAAAAACGTCCACATATGTCGGCGGAATAGCATACAGCGGCCCTCACGGATTCCAGTCAACCGAGCCTGCATATCCCCCGTTCACATTTTTGAATGCTGATAATGTTGCAGGTTCACTTGGAACAGAGCATGCCGACTGCGCAAAGGAAAAAATAGTGGAATGGGACCCGGAAATTATCTTTGTCGATCTCTCAACACTTCAGACAGACCCCAATGCACTGACTGAACTCAAAGAAGACCCTTCATACCAACAGCTTGGTGCTGTTAAATCAGGTGAAGTCTACGGAGTTCTGCCATACAACTGGTACACCCAGAATCACGGAAGTATAATGGCGGATGCATATTTCATAGGAAAAGTCCTCTACCCTGAGAAGTTCTCAGATATTGACCCTGCCAAAAAAGCGGATGAGATCTACACATTCCTTGTGGGAAAACCTGTATTTAACGAGATGAATGATGCCTTTTCAAATAAGGCATTTTCAAAGATTGAGCTATGATCCTGTATGAATTATATTTCATACAAATTTTACATTTAGTCAGTTTCAAAGAATAAAAAAATACAGGATAAATAAAATGCATTTAAACGACGGAAAGATTCCTGAAGAATACAAAAGATACACGGGAAGGAAAGTATCAATAATAGCCGGCGGGATTGTTATTCTCTTTTTACTGCTGATATATTCAATATCGGTCGGCGCAGTAAACATTCCGTTTTTTGAGGTGTTTGAGACTTTAACACTGCAGCACCAGTCAGCACAGTGGCAGACTATAATCTGGAATATACGTCTCCCGCAGGCACTTGCGGCAGTCGTTGCCGGAGCTGGACTTGCAGTTGCAGGTGTTGCAATGCAGTCAATTCTCAGAAACCCTCTTGGTTCGCCATACACACTTGGAATTTCAAATGCCGCCGCATTTGGAGCTGCATTTTCGGTGATTGTACTTGGAACAGGAACGATGCACAGCACAGGTGCAGATGCAATAGTTCTGAACAACCCGTACATCACAACAATAATCGCGTTTGTGTTCTGTCTTATTGCAACAGGAATTATTCTTGCAATATCAAAATTAAGAGGTGCATCGCCCGAAGTTATGATCCTTGCAGGTGTTGCAATAGGATCACTTTTCACTGCCGGAACAATGTTCCTGCAATATTTTGCAGATGATGTACAGCTTGCCGCAGTTGTATTCTGGACATTCGGTGATGTGGGAAGGGCTGACTGGAGTGAACTGATTTTCATGGCAATCGTGACAGTTGTCTGCTCTCTCTATTTCCTTATGAATATGTGGAACTATAATGCAATTGATGCCGGCGATGAGACTGCAAAGGGACTTGGAGTAAATGTTGAGAGAATAAGACTTGTCGGGATGGTTGTATCAGCGTTTCTATCGGCGGTAATAGTCTCTTTTCTCGGGGTTATCGGCTTTATCGGACTTGTCTGCCCGCATATGACAAGAAGACTCATCGGAGATGATCACAGATTCCTGATACCGGGAACAATTGTTGCCGGAGGGATACTTCTCCTTGCATCAGATACCGCTGCAAGACTGATTCTTGCGCCCCACATCCTTCCTGTGGCGATTCTTACCGCCTTTATGGGTGCACCCGTATTCATCTATCTTCTTATCAGGGGGTATACAAGATGATTCTGGACATTAACGGAGTTAAATTCCAGTACAAAAGCAGGGAGATTTTAGACGACATCTCATTTTCAGTTGAAAAGAATGAGATACTGACAATTCTCGGACCGAACGGAGTCGGAAAAACAACCCTGCTGAAATGTATAAACAGGATTCATCACCCGAAATCAGGCTCAATTTTTGTAGGGGATGAGGATGTCATGAAAATGAGTCTTCCCGGGATTGCCAAAAAAGTGGGTTATGTTGCCCAGAACTCCGAGAAAGGAAGACTTACCGCATACGATGCAATCCTTCTCGGCAGAAAGCCGCACATCACATGGAGTGTCTCTGATAAGGATATAAAAATGGTTGAGGCCGTAATAAGAAGGCTTGGGATGCAGGAGCTTACAATGCGCTATATTGATGAGATGAGCGGCGGCGAACTCCAGAAGGTGTCTATTGCAAGAGCGATTGTACAGGAGCCTGAACTTCTGCTCTTAGACGAACCCACAAGCAGTCTTGACTTAAAAAACCAGCAGGAGATAATGCGCATGATATCAGAAGTTGTCAGAGGTCACAATGTATCTGCGGTAATGACAATGCATGACATAAACACGGCTCTGCGTTTCTCAGACAGATTCCTGATGTTAAAGGACAACAGGATTTTTGCTGCGGGAGGACCTGACGTGATAAACCCTGAAAACATAAAGCAGGTCTATGATGTTGATGTAGAGGTGGAATTATTAAAGAGCGGGCCTGTTGTAATACCGGTATCGGGAAATATTTAGCTGCAAGAAGAAAAAAAGAAAAATAAGGCTGACTTTAAATTATTTTAACAGTTAAGGAAATTTTCATATCATCAAATCAAAAAAATATCAGGAGATTAATTATGACAGAAAATATCAAATCATTCGAAGAAGCAGTGGAATTTCACGGGCATTACTGCCCGGGACTTGCATATGGCTATAAAGCCGCTGAGTACGCATTAAAAGAACTTTTCCACGGAAGAAGCAGGGATGAAGAACTTGTGGCAGTTGTCGAAAATGATGCCTGCGGAATTGATGCAATTCAGTTTCTGACAGGATGCACAATAGGGAAAGGAAACCTAATCTTTCGCGATTACGCAAAACAGGTATATACTTTCATAAAGCGTGACGGCAGCGATGCCGTAAGACTCGTTTTAAAAGATAAAACCTCAATGGCAGACCTCGACAAAAAAACAGGAGAACTTGGCGATAAGGTCTTTTCAAACACTGCAACAGATGAGGAAACAAAGGATTTTTTTGAGAGAAGAATCATCGTTATGAAAAAAATTCTTGAGATGCCGGGAGATGAACTTTATGATCTTAAACATATAAAAGCCGAAATCCCGCAGAAAGCAAGGCTCTTTAAATCAGTTAAATGCGCAAAATGCGGAGAAACCGTTGCAGAGTCCAGAGCAAGGGTTGAGAACGGACAGATTGTCTGCATACCCTGCTTTGAAGAGTACTCACGCGGCTGGTAAACCTAAAAATTTTATACCTTTTTTTTCAGTACCGGATAAATTTGATCAAAATCAGATCAAAAAAGATTTCAGAAATTCATTCTGATTTATGATTATATTCAGACAGGATTGTCTTTTTACCGGCTTTATAGTCCTTACGCAGCCAGTATCCGGCAAGTCCGCCTGTCATTATGGACTGAATAATTATATAGATAATTATCATGATTATGGCGACCGGCATCATTGAAAAACTGCTGACAACAATCAAAAATGCAACACCTGCATTTCTGTTGGCAGAGCTTATTGCCATGGATTTTTTCTCTCCCAAAGTCTCTCCTCCGTAAAAATAACCCAGCAGAATTGATATCAGGACAACGACAATAATTGCAGGAATTCCGCATGTCCCGAATACATGTGAGAAGAAACCTCCGTTTGACTCCTGCAGGAATATTATCAGAAGGGACATCACAATTACGATTAAAGCCGAGATATTTGAAGTCCAGAACGCCGGGTTTGTGAGCCTTTTGGCAAGTTTTGGCCTGTGCGAACGCAGAAACATTCCGAAAAACAAAGGAACCATCTGGATTAATGCAAGCGTCTTAATTACAGGCCAGGGATCAATTCCGGCTGAGCCCGGCATTATGAATATAAGTGTTAACGGCGCTGAAAAGACTGCGATAGTACATAAAAGAAACATAAGACCGGTGGAGTGGCCTACATCACCATTTGCGGCTTCTGTAATTCTCGGAGCATAGGATGCACCGGGTGCACAGGCCATTATCAGAAAACCAATTAAAACAGCACCTTCCAGCCTTAAAACGGATGCAATCCCTATCGCAACAATCGGAATTATTAAAAGATTGAAAAGAAGCGAATGAGTAAGCATCCCGGGCCGTTTGAAAGAGTCAGCGATGTTTTCAAAGGACAGACCAAGACCTATCGAGAGCATTGACGATATTATAAATACATAAATCAGGTCGAGAAGAATCTGGGTAATCAACACAGAATTATTTTACATTTACCATTTATTTATAACCCGTTGCAATGAATTTTCCTGCTTTAAATTATTTTATTGGATATGAGATTGTCGTTATCCCGCCTCCTGAGCATACCCGAAAGGGTATGCTTGAAGGGGGCTGTCATAACGACAATATAATAGCCTGAATTTTTTGAGTCTTTATGAAAAAAATCTCAGACTGCACATTCCAGTCTGAAAGAAAAATGTAAATAAAAAATGGAGAATTGCAACATTTATTATTTTTAATAAATCATAGCAAAAAATGCTTAAAAACAAAAAAATAATCTCTTCGAAAAGGCCGGGGCCGAGATTTGAACCCGAGTCCAGGGAGCCACAATCCCTGAGGATAACCACTACCCTACCCCGGCTAAACTGCTCTATTAAATTTAAAAGACATTACTAATTAACATATCCATTTTCACTTAAAAATATGCAAAATACAGGGGACTATTAATATTGTTTTATGTGCCAATAATAGACAGGTAATTTCTTAAAGTCCGGCGAATTTTAATACAAAAATAGCTGCCGGGGACTTTATCGGAGGGCATAACAATGGCTAAAAAAAAGGACAAGGGAAACAAACAGAATTCAGGCAATAATTCAATCAGAACACCAATAGTCTGTGTACTTGGCCATGTTGACCACGGAAAAACTTCCCTTCTTGACAAAATAAGAGGCTCTTCAGTTGTAAACAAAGAAGCGGGCAAAATAACGCAGCATATAGGAGCTACAATAGTGCCTCTGGAAGCAATCGAAGAGATGAGCGGGACTAAGGGAAAGCAGAATTTTGATGTTCCCGGTCTTTTGTTCATCGACACTCCCGGTCACCACGCCTTTACAACACTCAGGTCAAGGGGAGGCGCCCTTGCAGACATGGCAATCCTTGTCGTTGATATAAACGAGGGTTTTCAGCCCCAGACAATAGAAGCGCTGCACATTCTGAAAAATTTCAAGACGCCATTTGTTGTTGCGGCAACAAAAATTGACAGAATACACGGATGGAGAAAAAACCCGAATTCCCCCTTCATGCAGTGCTATAATGCACAGAATGACCGAGTGAAAACAGACATAGAAACCAAAACCTATGAACTTGTCGGGAAACTCTCGGAAGAGGGTTTTAACTGTGAAAGATATGACAGGGTGGAGGATTTTCAGAAAAACATCGCAATTGTGCCTGTAAGCGGAATCACAGGCGAAGGTCTTCCTGACCTGTTAATGGTGATGGTAGGTCTCGCCCAGAGGTACATGACTGAAAACCTTAAACTAACTGTTGAAGGTCCGGGAATAGGAACAGTTCTCGAAGTAAAAGAAGAACGCGGACTTGGCACAACCCTTGACGTGATACTGTTTGACGGCACCTTAAAAGTCGGTGACGAGATTATAGTCGGAGGAAACAGCGGAGTCATTGAGACAAAAGTACGCTCCCTCCTAAAACCACGCCCCATGCAGGAAATCCTCACGGAAGACAGATTTGAGAGGGTAAAATCAGTAAATGCAGCAACCGGCATCAAAGTTGCAGCACCGAACTTTGACGGGGTTGTTGCAGGTTCCCCGCTTATGGTTGTGAAAGGCAACAGGGACGAGATCGCCGACAAGATTCTGCATGAGATGCAGGACATAAACGTCAAACTCTCTGATGAAGGCATATTTATCAAGGCTGACACAATCGGTGCTCTTGAAGCCCTTTCAAAAGAGCTTGAACAGCACGAAATTCCAATCATGCGTGCCGAGGTAGGTCCTGTAAGCAGACACGACATAATTGAGATAACAACTGTAAAAAATCCGCTTATGTCAGTACTTCTGGCTTTTAACACAACGATGCTTCCTGACGCAACAGAAATGCTCTCAGAAAAACAGAGCGAAAATGTCAGGGTATTTGAATCAGGAGTTATTTATCACCTTATTGATGAATATCTGGAATGGGAAGAGAAAACGCGCCGCGATATGGAGAAACAGAGTTTTGAAAAACTCGTCATGCCGGCAAAGATCACCCTCCTTCCCGACTGCATATTCAGACAGAGCAACCCCGCAGTTGTAGGAATAAGAGTGCTGGGCGGTAAACTTCAGACCGGCACAAACCTTGTTCATCTTGACGGCAGGAAAGTCGGAAGGATAAAACAGATGAAGAAAGGTCAGGACAATATCCATGAAGCCAACGAAGGAGAAGAGATTGCAATATCAATCGAAGGTCCGACAGTGGGGCGTCAGATAAATGTCGGCGACGGATTATACGTCAATATTCCGGAACACCATATAAAAGTGCTTGAAAAGGAGATGCTTTCACATTTAAACGACAGTATGAAGATAATACTGGAAGAATTCACAAGCATGAAAAGAAAGGAAGATCCCTTCTGGGGAAAGTAGAGTTTTTAATGTTACAATACAAAAATATAGAGACCTAAATATTGGAGTTCTAAAGATGGCAGATTTAAAAATAGTCCTCTCCGACCCTAAAACAGGAAAGGCATACAATGTAGAAGCAACCGGCGGTATGGCGGGCGCACTTATCGGAAAAACAATCGGACAGCAGATCAGTGGAGATGCAATCGGTTTTGAAGGATACAAAATTAAACTTACAGGCGGAACTGACAGAACAGGCATTCCTGCAAGATCAGACCTTCCGGGAGCAGGCAAGAGGAAACTTCTTCTCTCCGACGGAGTAGGGTTCCACGAGTCCTATGACGGAGAGCGCCGCAGAAAAACAATCCGCTGCAGTGAAATCACATCAGACTTTGTTCAGGTAAATGCAATAGTCATTGAACAGGGTGCAAAATCACTGGAACAGTATTTCGCCCCGGAACCTGCAGAAGAAGCTGCAGCAGAGTGAATTCTAAATAATTATTTTTTATATTTTTTTATCTCATTTCCCGCTTTAAAAAAAAAGAACAACGCGGTTTAATTTAAAAAAATGCTTTTTTATAATTCAGATGCTTTTTTGAAGACTTTTTAAAAGTGCAGGAAGTTTTTCTTCAAATTCCACATTGTACTTTCTTGCAATGATAACTGTTGCAGCCTCAAATCCAAGATTTCCATCAAAGTCATTCTTAATCAGGCCGTTTATTTCGGCGACCACATCACCGACACCAACTCCCTTTTTATGTGCAATATCCTCAGCAAGAATCTCGGCAGGGTTGTCCTTTACAAAAATCTCTGATGAAGGCTTGTACCCGAGAGGGATATCTACTTCCGATACAGCAAATACAGGTGATATCATACCTCCGGACTCCTCAACCAGCCCTTCATTTACAGCCATCCGTATAATCTGTCCTGCCTGATCGCTGTTCATCCACCTCTTATCGATCGTCAAAAAGTAGATGATTTCCCCTTTTTTTAACTGCTCCTTCCTCATACTTTTAAACGGAGCTGAGATCACCGTTTTTAATGTCAACTAAAACGCACCTGTTATCAGTTTTTTTACATCATAGGCATCATTACTGCCCCTTGTACCTTCTTTTGATACAAAGCATTCAGTCATCATGCCGTTCTCATTCACCCTGAGATAGTACACTGTCTCTGAACGGGGGATTCTTCTGTCCCCCGTAAGAATTGTCTCTTTTAACGTAAGCATGAAATCAGCCGCATCAGTAAGGTTGTCCAGAAGATCAGGAATATTTTCCACAGGAATCATAAGTGTCTTTGAATCAGCAACGGATACTAAAAAATCAAGCCTTATCAGTTCTTCTCCGACCCGCTCGGTTACATGTGTGTTATTCATCCCGACAACAGTTCCCACAACATCAAGGAAAGGTCTTTCAATATCAAAATCGAGGTCACACCTTAGCGGAAAACGGTGATATATTCTGCGCATTGGTACAATATGCTTCCTGTATTTATAAAAAGTGCACGTAGCAGTAAAATGCATAAACCATTAAAAGACCCGAATACTGTCAGTTCAATAATCAACAGTCTCAAAAAGATCTCCTGGGTTAAAAATTAAGAAAACTTCTGCCGGTAAAAACTGATCTCTTAAAAAAAATCAGAAAAAACATCCATACAGATGAAAAACGTAAAAAAAACGACGAAAAAAATTATTCAACCAGAACGGCATTAATAATTCCGTCCTGACCAGGTCTTGAGACAATCTTTGCATTTCCCATCTCTGTCTTAATTACCGCACCCTTTGTTAAAAGGTTACGGCGGACATAGTTAGGATTTGCAGTGTTTGCTTCCACATTCTCAATTGCAACTTTCTGTGATTTGCCGGTTTTTGGGTCTGCAACATTTGCAAATGATGCACGAAGTGCACGGACCTTGGTGTTTCCGCCATGTGTGCGGATGATTTTGCGGCGTTCTGCTCCGATATGAGTATCTGCCGGTGATCTTCCTATCTCCACTCTTCTCTTACTGCGTGATAATTTCAGGCGACCGCCTGTCTCACTTCTTATTGATCTTCCTTGCCAAAGCATTACAATACACCTTTAATTTGATAACTCTTTGATTTTCCGGAGTTTTCTATTTAGCTCCAAAAACTTCTGAAGTGCTATATATATTCATTTTGAAGTTATTTAACTGCACCGTAAAAGTCTCATCTGAGGATCTCTTCCACAAGTTCCAAAACTCCCTCGCCGGTCTTTAAATTTGTCTTAAAAACAGGCATAATGGGATTATAGCGATGGACATCCTCTTCCATTCTTTCAATATTACATCCGACATATTCTGCAAGGTCAACTTTGTTGATGACTGCAATTGTCCCGTTTCTAAACATCATAGGATGTTTATTTACAACATCATCACCTTCGGTTGTTGAAACAACAACTATTCGCTTTTCGGCACCTAGGGAGAAATCTGTCGGACATACCATATTGCCCACATTTTCTATGAAAAGCAGGTCTATCTCATCAAGAGGGAGATGACTAATTGCATGTTCAACAATATGTGCATCAAGATGACACTCCTTACCCGTATTTGCATTTACAGCAGGAATCCCGGTTGAAACAATTCTCTGA